>PXBB01000009.1 GCA_003565735.1 Bacteroidales bacterium | reverse complement strand
ATGAGTTTTAAGACTCTTTTTTTATCATCAACTTCATCCAATAAATTTATTATTTCGTCCGATACCATTAACTCTTTGAGTTCATCGTATGGAATAGAGTAAAACTTGGAAATAGACTTCAATAATTGATCTGATGGTGTCCGGACTCCTTTTTCAACCTTACTTAAATAATCAATGGATACCTCACAGTAATCGGATAACTCTTTGAGGGTTTTTCCCCAATCTTTTCTTATCTCCCGAAGATGGTTTCCGATGTGATTCATGTCTGATTGGATTTATTTTCTACAAATTAGTAGAATTTTTGACGAAATCTACAAAATTTTACTGACTACCAGTTTTAATCACTTTTGTCTATACTAAGTCTTTGTATTAAATAAAAAATCTACACTCGGGATATGTCATCAAACCATCAAGAAATTTCCTCCTTTATCTGGAACGTCTGTGATGACGTTTTAAGGGGTCTGTTTAAACCAACTGAATACGGACGTGTCATTCTTCCATTTACTGTCCTTAGACGTTTAGATTGTGTGTTGGAACCCAACAAGGATGAAGTCTATAAACTTTACCAAGAGTACAAGGATAAAGTAGACCCTTCTCCAATCATCCAACAGAGAACGAACACTCCTTACTATAACCATTCCAAGTACGATCTGACCCGATTGAAAGGTGATCCGTCCAATGTATTGATGAACTTCCGTAACTACATAAATGGGTATTCTCCACAGGTTAGGGAAATCATTGAGAACTTCAACCTTGATATTCTTGTGGAGAAACTTCACAAGAACAAACGACTCTATGAACTCATTGATAAGTTTACAGAAGTGGATTTACATCCCGATGTAATTAACAATCATCAAATGGGTCAGGTCTATGAAGAACTCCTTCGTAAATTTTCTGAAATGAGTAATGAGGAAAGTGGAGATCACTACACTCCACGAGATGTAGTGAAATTATTGGTGAGTTTGGTTTTTGGAGGGAATACCGATGATTTGAAAGGGTCGGGTAAAATCAGAAGTATGTTTGACCCCTGTGTGGGAACCGGTGGTATGTTAACCATTGGAAAAGAGTGGGTTCAAAAGAACATCAATCCTGACTTAAAGATGGTTCTGTATGGTCAAGAGTTGAATGATATCACTTACTCCATATGTAAATCAGACTTTTTGATTACAGGTGAAAACCCTGACAACATTAAGTTGGGTTCTTCTCTGTCTGATGACAAGTTCCAGGGAAAGACTTTTGACTATATGATTACTAACCCTCCGTTTGGAGTGAGTTGGAATTCGGACAAACAGTTTATTAAAAATGAAGAAGGTGACCCGAACGGTCGGTTCTTTGTCGGAACTCCACGAACTTCTGATGGTTCTCTATTATTCCTTCAACACCTGATTTCCAAGATGGATGACAACGGTTCCCGAATCGGAATTGTGTTTAACGGTTCTCCACTCTTTACGGGTGACAGTGGTTCGGGTGAATCTGAAATCCGAAGATGGATTATCGAAAATGACTTATTGGAATGTATTGTTTCTCTACCTGATCAGTTGTTCTTCAATACAGGTATATCCACCTACACATGGATTTTAACCAACAATAAAGACGAAAAGAGAAAGGGTAAGATTCAACTGATTGACGGTTCTTCCTTTTACTCAAGTATGAAAAAATCATTGGGTTCCAAACGAAAGTATATAACCTCACCTCACCGTAAAGAACTCTTGGAGATCTACCAAAACTTTGAGGAAGGAGATCACAGTAAAATCTTTAACAATGAGTTTTTCGGATATACCAAAGTTCGGATAGAACAACCTGAAGTGGATGATAATGGAGTCATTCAACGAAAGAAAAACGGGGACCCGAAATCCGATACCTCTAAACGTGATTACGAACGAATTCCACTGACGGAAGACATTGAGGAATACTTCCAACGAGAAGTTAAACCCCACCTACCCGACTCTTGGATGGACGAGGACTATAAACGTGTTGGATATGAAATAAACTTCACCAAGTATTTCTATGAATATGAACCACTCCGTTCCTTGGAGGAAATCACTCAAGATCTGTTGAAGTTGGAAGAAGAATCAGAAGACTTGATGAAAGAAATTTTGGAGGATTAATTGATGGAGTCCTCATTTGAAATCAGAATTTCAGGTTTTATCAATCCGACTGAGTTTGTTGAAAAGTGGTCTTCTATCTACTCTTATGGAAATGAAGGTAAGTACCAGAACCATATACAAACTGTATTGGACGATAAAGAGTCGTTTTGGGAACTTTTCAGATGGAAAAATGGAATGGGTGATAAGATTTCGAAAGGGAAATCAAATACGGTTGATAGATTTTGGAATAAACGAGATGTGTTATTAAAACTTAGAGAAGATTTTACGTGGGAATTATATGAAATGGAGTTTAACCCTTCCAAGACATCAAATATCTGGAAGATGTTCTTACTACATCTTGTTAACCCGAACCATTTTCCCATATTCGATCAACATGTTTACAGATTTTACCATTTTCACCAAAATGGAACCGTAAAAGAGATCCCTTCAAATCATTCTGAACGATATCTGAGTTACAAAAACGACTATTTGAAATGGTTTAATCAGATGAAAGATTCTTATGGATTAAATCCGAAAAAAATGGATGAATCCTTCTTCTCTTTTGGACAATTATTGAAAGGATTAGATACAAGACCTTTAACAGTCAAAGAAATTGATTGATATGAGTTGGATAAAAGACATACACGACATTGGGTCGGAATACTTTCCAAAAGAAGAAAGTCTTAAAGTGACTATGGTTCGGGACAGAAGTACCTATTACATACACTATGAAAATACCTCAGACCGTAAAATTGAAATTTTGGGAATTTACATGAATGGTATTGAGATTAACAAATTCCACAATGTTAGTGGGATGAATATTAAAACCGAGTTCCCACTCCAAAAAGAACAAGAAAAAACGATTACCATTTACTCAAGTAAAGACGATGACCCACCTGAATCAATTACATTCATTGTGAAGTCACGGTTGGGGAAAAGAAAAGAGATAGAATACCATTTATGAAAACTTATTCATCATATAAAGTATCTGACATGAAGGGTGTTGATAAAATTCCGAAACACTGGGAAAAAAAGAAGTTCAGATGGGATGTATTCTTTCAAGAGGGACCAGGATTGAGAAGTTACCAATTCACTACTGAAGGTATTAGAGTAATATGTGTTTCAAATATAACAGAAAACGGTATTGATTTTACTACAACTCATACGAGACACATTTCAAGTGAAGAATATTTAGAGAACTACACTCACTTTACAGTACATGATGGAGACATTCTTCTATCAAGTTCAGGTTCAATAGGTAAAGTCAGTAGATACTGGGAAGATGGAGAACCAGTAATACTTAATACTTCTACGATCCGTCTTAATTCAATAGACCCTGAAACATTTTTTCAAGACTTTATTCCATATGTCTTAAAATCTGAATATGTACAACTACAACTAAGATTTTTAATGACAGGTGGAGTGGTAAATAATTTTGGACCCACACATCTTGACCAATTATATCATTTTGTTCCACCCCTTCCCGAACAAAAGAAAATCGTTTCTTTCTTGGATGATAAAACCTCCAAGATTGACCGTCTCATCCAATCCAAACAACGGAAAATTAAACTCCTGAAAGAGAAACAGACCTCATTAATCAATGAGATAGTCACTAAAGGGTTAAAACCCGATGTAGAGATGAAAGACTCAGGAGTAGAATGGATTGGAGAAATTCCGAGTCATTGGGTTCATTCAAAACTTGGATTTTATACAACCAAAATCGGGTCTGGTTCAACTCCAAGAGGTGGAAGTGAAGTATATGTTAATTCAGGTATTCCTTTTATTAGGAGTCAGAATGTTCACTTCACAGGTTTAAACCTCTCGGATGTATCCTACATAACACCTGAAATTCATGAATCTATGGGGAACACTATCGTTCATAAGAATGATGTCCTGTTAAACATAACTGGTGGGTCAATTGGAAGATGTTGTATAGTCAATGAGGAACAAGAAATGAATGTTAATCAACATGTAAGTATTCTCAGGACTAAGGAATCTGTAAAACCTGACTTCCTAAACTATCTACTAAGTTCAGATGTGGGTCAATTACAAGTATTTTACAATGTATCTGGTGGGAACAGAGAAGGATTGACCATTGAGGGAATAAGTGATTTCAGAATTACAATTCCACCTCTAAAGGAACAAGAAGAAATTGTAGAATACTTGAACACTGAAACCCAAACCATTGACAAGACAGTCAATTTAGAGAAGGTGAAAATTGATCTCCTTAAAGAGTATAAACAGTCTCTAATTTCAGAAGTAGTAACGGGTAAAATCAATGTTCAAGAGGAAGTAGATGAGGTACTGGTATGAACCGAAGACCCACCGAAGAACGATTTGAAGATTGGATTGAGAAGTCCCTCCACAACCACGGATATTCCTCCCTTCCCTTTACCGATTATGACAAAACTCTGTGTGTTATTCCCGATGAAGTAGTCAAGTTTCTAACTAAAACCCAACCAAAGAAGTGGGAACGGTTAGAGGAACATTACGATAACCAAACAGAAGAAAAAGTTCTTCAACGAATCTCATCTGAAATTTCAAAACGTGGTCTTATTGATGTTCTCCGAAATGGGGTAAAAGATAGAGGGGTCTATCTTGATCTCGTTTATTTTGAACCCAAGAGTGGATTGAACCCTGAACACCAAGAGTTATACTCCAAAAATCGTTTCAGAGTAGTGAGACAACTACACTATTCTCATAGAAACGAGAACTCGTTGGATATGGTGTTGTTTCTAAATGGACTTCCTATTCTTACTATGGAGTTAAAAAACCAACTCACTGGTCAAAACATTAAACACTCCGAGTATCAGTACAAGAACGACCGACTTCCCAAAGGAGAACCACTCCTTAAATTCGGACGGTGTTTGGTTCATTTCTGTGTGGATAACGACCGAGTGAGTATGACCACTCACCTCAAAGGAGATGGAACCAAGTTTTTCCCCTACAACAAAGGAATTGAGAACCCTATTGTAGAGGGTGATTACCGAACTGAGTATCTATGGAATGATGTTCTGACCCCTGATTCACTTTTGGATATCATTGAAAACTTCGTGGTACTGGTTGAGGAAAAGGAGTATTACTTCAATGAGAAGAAAGGAGATATAGACACCAAGAAATTCAAAGTCCTGATTTTCCCACGGTATCATCAATTGGAAGTGATCCGGAAACTTCGTTCAACTATCAAAGAAGAAGGAGTAGGACATAACTACTTGGTTCAACACACCACAGGTTCGGGGAAGTCCTATTCCATCGGTTGGTTATCCCATACCCTAACGTCTCTCTTTCAGTCTCAGGATGATAAAACCCGAATGTTTGACACGGTGATCGTAGTAACAGATCGTAGGGTGTTGGACAAACAACTTCAGAATACCATCAAGTCTTTGGAAAAGACTCGTGGAGTGGTAAATCCAATAGATAAGACTTCCTCCCAACTTAAAGAGATGTTGGAGAAGGGAAAGGATATCATCATTACCACTATCCAAAAATTCCCATATATCACCGAAGAAATTTCATCTCTCGGACACCGAAAATTTGGAGTGATTATTGATGAAGTTCATTCCTCACAGTCTGGTGAGAACTCCAAAGAAATGAAGAAATCTCTATCCAAACTCAATATTGAGGAAGGTGAAGAAGGGGAGTTTGATGTGGAAGATTACATTCGTGAAGAAATTAAAAGTAGAGGACAACAAGACCATATCTCTTTTTTTGGTTTTACAGGAACACCCAAAGAGAAAACACTTGAGGTGTTCGGACGAAAAAACGACAACGGTGAGTTTGTACCTTTCCATACCTACTCTATGAAACAGTCCATATCCGAAGGTTTCACTTTGGATGTATTGAAGAACTACACCACCTATAAACGGTTCTT
>PXBB01000025.1 GCA_003565735.1 Bacteroidales bacterium | reverse complement strand
CATTGCCCCTTCCGATAGTTATCGGAACCTTAAGGGTGTGCTGATTTTCAGCGACATCCACCCTTTAGGGCGGGGAAAAGATGTCGGTGAAAATCCAAAATAAGAGTTTTGAGACAGCCTCTAAAGGAGCTGCGCGGGACTTTGTCATGCTGAATCCGATGGTAATCGGAGGAGAAATCTACCCATATTGATTTATTTTTTTCAACACCTCAAAATTTATAGTGAGTGCCACAGTGAGCGCAGCCGAAGTGCGCCCTGTCGAACTAAAAGGAATCAACTTGATTTTTAAAAGGAAAGTAAAATCAATTGTTTAACGGTTTTTACTACTTTTGTCTGCAAACAAAGTTTTCGTAAAGTAAGATGATTTTATTCTCTAATTCAAAGATTAACCTGGGGCTTTTTGTGAAAGAGAAAAGGCAAGATGGCTATCATAATATTGAAACGGTTTTTTATCCTGTTGACTTGTGTGATGCTCTGGAAATAATGCCGGGCAAGAATAAAGCAGCAAGTCTAACAGTCAGTGGTAATACCATTCCCTCCGGTGTTGATCAAAATTTGTGCATGAGGGCTTACCATCTTATAAAAAATAATTTTGATATAGCAGGTGTTGATATGCATCTTTTAAAAAAAATACCTATTGGTACTGGCCTTGGTGGTGGTTCGGCCAATGCTGCTTTTACCCTTATTGCGCTGAACAACATTTTTAAGCTTAATCTGAACGAGCATCAGCTTAGTGATTTAGCCAGAGAGCTTGGCAGCGATTGTGCTTTTTTTATTAAGAATACGCCTTGTTTTGCTCACGGCAAAGGTGATATTTTAGAACCGATAGATTTAGCTTTGAACCCATACTTTATGGTAATTGTTATTCCTGACATCAACGTCAGTACTGCTATGGCTTACCAAAAAACCGTTTCCCATAAAAATCGCGAAAGCATTAGAAACATTATTCAATTGCCAATAGAAAACTGGCGCTTTGAACTTTATAACGATTTTGAATATCCCATTTTCGAATTGTATCCGCAAATTGCAGGAATTAAAGAGAGGCTGTATAAGCTGGGCGCTGTTTATGCATCTATGAGCGGAACAGGATCTGCTGTTTACGGTATTTTTAAGGATAAAGTTTGCCTCAAGAAGAACTTCAAAAAACATTTCGTTTGGCAAGGCGTCTGTAAAATTTAAACTGCATGACTTCATGCCTTTTTTTCAAAATCTTAACCATTATTATTCTTGCTTTTAACCCGCATTATGTATTAGCCTGAATTATTCATGCTTTTAATCAGGTCAGCGAGCTATTTCAATTTCATTTTCCTTTAAGTCCGAACTTTATATGGTATCACACTCATTTTTTATAAAAAAAAATGATTTTAAGTTCATGAAATAGAAGTAGTTAGAGTCGTGTTAAAAAAATGTTTAAAAAAAAATTAAAAAAAGTGGGAAAAAGTGGGTTATTGTGGAGTAAAAATGTGTATATTTGAAAAAATTTTGAAACTAATGAATAATTTAATTGGGGAATTCGATTGTAAACTTGACAGCAAAAGCAGGTTCACAATGCCATCACAGCTGAAGAAGCAGTTTGGGCAGGATGACCAATTTTCATTTGTTATGAATCGTGGCTTCGAAAAATGTTTGGTGCTGTATCCATTAAGCGAATGGAAAAAAATAAGCGATGAATTGAGCAAGCTAAATATTTACAAAAAAAAGGAGCGTAATTTTTTAAGATATTTTCTAAGGGGTGCAACAAATCTTACTTTGGATGGTAACAACAGGTTGTTGCTTCCCAAAACTTTGATGTTGTATGCCGAGATTGAAAAAGACATCATTTTGTTTGCACAGTTTAATAGGGTTGAAATATGGGCAAAAACACTTTATGAAAATTTATTGACGGATGAGCCCGATGATTTTGCGACACTTGCAGAAGATGTTATGGGTGCTGATAATGAATCGCTTTAACATTTTTAAAAAATAAAAACATATGAATCGGGAGTATCACATACCTGTCATGCCTAATGAAGCCATAGAAGGTTTAAATATTAAGCCGGATGGCATTTATGTGGATGCTACTTATGGTGGTGGAGGTCATGCAAGGGCTATTCTTGAGAGGCTTGATAAGGGGTGTTTGTATGTTTTCGACCACGATATGACTGTGGCGGAAAATTTACCCGATGATGACAGGGTGACTTTTTTCCATGCAAATTATGCTTATTTGAAAAACTTTCTCAAACTTCACCATGTTGAAAAAGTTGACGGTATTCTTGCAGACCTTGGCGTTTCTTCTTACCAGATAGACACCCCTGAAAGGGGTTTTTCTACCCGTTATGAAGGCAGACTTGATTTAAGAATGAACACCCAGGCTGATCTGACTGCCGAAAGTGTTATAAATACGTACACTAAATCTGAACTAAGTAGGATTTTTAAAAATTACGGTGAATTAAAGTCTTCTGCAAAAATTGCTGACGCTATTATAGAAGCCAGGACAATAAAACCTATTGAAACAACCACCCAACTGAAAGAATGTGTGGGGCGTTTTGCTCCTAAATATCCCGAAAAAGCGCGTCATAAGTTTTTTGCACAAATTTTTCAGGCTGTACGCATAGAAGTTAACAATGAACTCGATTGCTTAAAGGCTTTTTTGGAAGATGGCCTTAAAGTATTAAATGAAAAGGGCCGTATGGTCATAATAGCGTACCACTCATTAGAAGACAGGTTGGTGAAAAACTTTTTTAAAGCAGGCAACTTTACAGGTGTAGTAGAACATGATTTTTATGGTAAAAAGAAAACGCCTTTTAATGTCATTACCAAAAGACCTGTTACGCCCTGCAAAGAAGAGCTTTTAGAAAATAACAGAGCAAGAAGCGCCAAGCTTAGAATAGCCGAAAAAAAGGAGGTTGCTCATGAATAGTGGCAAAAAAAACAAAGGCAAAAAAGGGTTCAAAACCATACGGCGAAGCTTTGTCAGCTTGCTTGATGGTTCTTTTCTGGTTAATGACTGGACGCGCAGACATATACGCTTTATTTTTTTTCTTGTTTTTTTATCTCTGGTATATATCACCAATATTATTTCAGCCGAAAAGAAACACCGTAATATCAGGGCACAGGAAAAACAAATTAAAGAGCTCGAAGCTGTACTGGCCACTCAAAATTCGGAGCTAAATAATATGTCGAAGCCTACAGCTATTTATGAAAGGTTAAAAGATAAAGGTTTTGTAAGGAATACAGATGCTTATATAATAATTGAAAAGTAAAAGAATTGATGTGCACTATGTGCATATTCTAAAGCCTGACTTTTTTGAGAAAGTCTTAAAGCTATGAAAGAAAAAAAGAAGGTAATTTTGGTCAGACTTTATTTGGTGTATTTTTTTACACTTTTCTTTGCATTATTTATCATTGCAAAAATTATTCATATACAAGCTTTTGAAGGGTATAAAATTCGTGAAGCTTCTGAAGAAAGAACTTATAAATGGCGGGATATTAATGCTAAGAGAGGGGTGATTTACTCTTCTGATGGCTATTTACTAACACATGAAGTGCCATATTATGATATTTTTTTCGATCCTTTGGTCAACGCCTTAAGAGACAGTACATTTTTTAATAATATTGACGCTCTTGGCGATAGTCTGCAAAAGTATTTTGGGGTTAATGCAGAAGGTTTTGTAAGCCATATGAAAAATATAAGAAAAGGTAAGGTCAGGGCTAATAGGCATTATCCGATAGTGAGAAATATCAGTTGGCAAGAGAAAGAACTGCTGAAAACATTTCCCATATTTAATTTGGGCTGGTTGCGTGGCGGTCTTATCAAATACGAATACTTTCAAACTTTTTTTCCATACGGAAATTTAGCAAGGCGCACTATTGGTATGGTTGATGCAGACAGGGATATTGCGTTTGGATTAAGCCATAGATATGATTCTTTATTAGCAGGTCAGGATGGCAAGTTTTATACCCACAGCGTTAGACATGTTGAAGGTTACCCAATAAATCATCCGGAATCACGTATTATCGAGCCTAAAAGAGGCTATGACTTGGTGTCAACTATAGACCTGAGAATACAGGATGTGGCTGCTTATGAATTGAAAAAGGTAATGAAGCAGTATGAAGTTGATTCGGCATCTGTTGTTGTTATGGAAGTCCAGACTGGTTTTATAAAAGCCATAGTTAACTTGCGGAACAACCATAATGGTACATTTAGCGAGGTGCTTAATTATGCCGTTAGCAATCAAATTGACCCAGGCTCCACGATGAAACTGCCTGCTTTTATGGTAGCTTTTGAGGATGGTTTTATTCAAATTGATGATACCATTGACTGTAGAAATGGCTACATAAGAATGTATAATCAAAGAGATTATTCAGATGTAGGGACATCAACCCATGGAAGAATCAGTGTCAGGGATGTGTTCAAACACTCTTCAAATGTTGGAACAGTACAAATCATTGACAAATATTACAACAGAACAAACCTTTCTTCGAGGGATGCCAAAAATTCGCACAGAAGAAAATTTACCGACGGGCTTTACCGTATGAGGCTAAATCAAAGAGTAAACACTGAAATCGAAAATGAACCTTTACCCGTTATTAATAATAACGACTTTCATGATTTGACACTTTTGCAAATGAGCATTGGCTATGAACTTTCATTAACTCCATTGCAGCTTTTGACATTTTACAATGCTGTTGCTAATGATGGAGTAATGATGAAGCCCAGGTTTGTAAGAGAAGTCAGGGATGATACAAAGCTCATCAAGCAATTTGAACCCATTATCTTAAAAGAGCAAATAGCATCACCCCAAACAATCAGCTTTGCTAAAGAACTATTGGAAGCCGTTGTGGAAGAGGGCAGTGCACGAACAATCAGAAACACAAACGGGTATCGTATTGCAGGTAAAACAGGTACATCTCTTTTGTATCATTCTGTTTATGGGTATAACCATAAAGAGTTTTACAACAGCTCTTTTGCCGGCTATTTTCCTGCCGATACGCCTAAGTACTCAGCTATTGTTGTGTTGCATGCGCCAAATATATTAAAGGGTTCTGTACATGGGGGGAGGCTAGCGGCTCCGGTATTCAAAAATATTGCAGATTTTATTTATGGCCTTGAGCTGGGCGTGCAGGATATGCATAAAGTGACGCCTGTTGCCGATAACGTTTTCCCTTTTTACAAAGGCATGCAAAGAGATTTAGATATGGCATACAGAACTTTTGGAAAACATATCGTCAGAGAAGACCCCTCAGCAATATGGGTCAAGGCAGTTAATAATGAAAACCTCTATGTTTTTGAGCGTAAAGATACAACCCGAAGCAAAACGCCTGATGTCGTAGGTTTATCTTTAAGAGATGCAATATATCTTTTGGAAAATTATGGATTTAAAGTGTCTTTTCAAGGGGTGGGGCATGTTAAAAGTCAATCTGTGGATGCAGGAACTCCTTATAAAAAAGGTGATGTTATTGAACTTAAATTAAGCATGTAAAGATTTGAAAAAATTAAACAACATATTATTTGGGACCTCATGTATTTCAGTAAAAGGAAGTACAGATATTTCTGTAGAACATCTTTCTTTTGATTCTCGTGACATCAAGCCACAGACCTTGTTTATTGCTATTAAGGGAACTATTACTGATGGACATAAGTATATTCAAAATGCAGTTTCGGGTGGTGCCTATGCTGTTGTTTGTGAGCGTTTGCCCGATACTTGCAGTAATGATGTTACCTATGTGGTTGTCAAAGATTCTGCGGAGGCTTTGGGTATTATTTCAGCTAATTTTTACAACCATCCCTCAAAAAAATTCCAACTGATAGGTGTGACAGGGACTAATGGTAAAACAACAATTGCCACTTTATTACACAGGCTCTTTACGGATCTGGGTTATCATACAGGCTTATTATCCACAATTTCTATTTCGATTAAGAGTCAAACTTCGACGGCTACTCACACAACACCTGATGCCCTGTCTTTGAATAGAATACTTGCTGAAATGGTTCAGGAAAATGTAACCCATTGCTTTATGGAGGTAAGCTCTCATGCTATTTCCCAAAAGCGTATTGCAGGCCTTTCTTTTGCCGGAGGTATATTTACAAACATCACACATGACCATCTTGATTATCACGCAAGCTTTTCGGATTATCTTCATGTAAAAAAGAGCTTCTTCGACAGGCTGCCAAAGACAGCCTTTGCCCTGTCCAATACAGACGACCTTAATGGTGCTTTTATGCTTCAAAATACCAAAGCCAAAAAGTACTACTACGGCATAAAAAAGATGGCTGACTATAAATGTAAAATAATTGAGAATCATTTTGAGGGTATCAATCTTTTAATCAATCAGCATAATGTATGGTTTAAGCTGCCGGGCGAATTTAATGCTTACAACTTGTTGGCTGTTTATGCCACTGCAGTGCTTTTGGGAGAAAATGAAACAAATGTTTTAAGAGGACTTTCTAAATTAGAGCCGGTAGAAGGGCGTTTTCAGTATTTTGTCGGCACAGGCGGTGTTGTTGCAATTGTCGATTATGCACACTCACCGGATGCTCTTAAAAATGTTTTGAACACCATTCATGCTGTGAGAAATGGCGATGAGAAGCTTATTACAGTTATTGGTTGTGGTGGAGACAGAGATAAAACCAAAAGGCCGCTGATGGCTAAGGTGGCTGCTGAGAAAAGCGATGTTTGTGTATTTACCTCCGACAATCCGCGTAGCGAAGACCCCAATACCATTATTCAGGATATGATTAATGGGCTGGATATTGTTTCAAGCAAAAGAGTAGTTCAGAATAACAACCGTAAAGAAGCCATTAAAATGGCTTGTACTTTGGCTCAAAAGGGGGATATTGTTTTGGTGGCCGGAAAAGGACATGAAAAGTACCAGGAAATAATGGGTGAAAAACAGGATTTTGATGATATGGCTGTTTTGAAAGAGTTTTTATTAAATAATTGAAAGTATAAAAGATATGTTTTACTATTTGTTTGATTATTTGCACACCAATTACGACCTTCCCGGCACGGGTTTGTTTTATTATATATCTACCAGAACAGCTTTTGCTATTATTTTCTCACTTATTATTTCTATGGTGTTCGGAAAAAAAATAATTAACTTCCTCAAAAGAAAGCAGGTTGGTGAAACTATCAGGGATTTGGATTTGCCTAATCAAATGCAAAAAGAGGGCACGCCTACTATGGGTGGGCTTATTATTCTTTCTGCCATTCTTATTCCCACTTTGCTTTTTGCTAAATTGCACAATATATACGTTCTGCTGATTTTAATCACTACTGTATGGCTGGGCTTTTTGGGCTTTGTTGATGATTATATTAAAGTTTTTAAAAAAGATAAAAAAGGACTCGCCGGGCGTTACAAAATAATTGGACAAATTGTTTTGGGTTTGGTGGTCGGGCTTACCATGCTGTATCACAAAGATATTGTTATTCGTGAAAAAACGGGTGTTACCGAGTCGTTTGTCAGTGCCGATGGTGTATTTCAGTCTCAACAAACAAGTAAAACAACAGATATCTTTTCCAGGGAGTCTGTAAAATCAACCAAAACGACTATTCCTTTTATTAAAAACAATGAGTTGGATTATGCAAAAATTTTGTCTTTTTTGGGTAGAGATTATGCCAAATGGGCTTTTTTAATTTTTGTGCCTATTATTGTGGTTATTGTAACAGCCGTTTCTAACGGTGCTAATATTACTGATGGTATCGATGGTCTTGCTACAGGAACATCTGCAATTATTGGTGTGACGCTGGGAATTCTTGCTTATGTTTCAGGTAACGTGATATTTGCTAACTATCTTAATATTATGTATATCCCTAACACCGGTGAATTGACAATATTTATCGGTGCTTTTGTGGGTGCTTGCATTGGGTTCTTATGGTACAATTCCTACCCCGCCCAGGTTTTTATGGGCGACACCGGAAGTCTTGCCATAGGTGGTATAATCGCAGTTTTCGCTATTATGATTCGTAAAGAATTGCTTATTCCCATACTGTGCGGCGTCTTTTTAGTTGAGAATTTATCTGTTATTATGCAGGTAAGCTACTTTAAGTACACCAAAAGAAAGTATGGAGAAGGCAGGCGTATTTTTAAAATGTCACCTCTGCACCACCACTATCAGAAGCTGGGTTATCATGAATCTAAAATTGTAATGCGGTTTTTTATTGTCGGTATTATGCTGGCCGTTCTTACAATTTTAACACTTAAGGTGAGGTAGTGTATGAAAAAGATAGTCATACTGGGTGCGGCTGAAAGTGGTATAGGCGCTGCAGTTTTGGCAAAGAAGAAAGGGTATAGGGTTTGGGTTTCAGACAATGGAAGTATTAATAATAAATATAAAAAAGTTCTTTTACATAACGAAATAGAATGGGAAGATCATAAGCATAGTTTGGATAAAATATTGATGGCTGATGAGATTATTAAAAGCCCCGGAATACCCGACAATGCTGAAGTTATCAGAAAAGCCTTAGAAAAAGGGATAAATGTTATTTCTGAAATAGAGTTTGCAGCACGTTTTACCAAAGCAAAGCTCATTGGAATTACAGGAACTAACGGAAAAACAACTACTGTAAGTCTCGTATATGACATTTATAAACGCTCAGGGAAGGATGTATGTCTGGCTGGGAACGTGGGAAAAAGTTTTGCCTTGGCACTTAGCAAAAGGGATTACGATTATTTTGTGCTTGAAATAAGCAGCTTTCAGTTGATGGGGATGTTTAATACACGCTTTCATACAGCAGCTATTCTTAATATTACGCCGGATCATCTGGACAGGCATAACAATAGATTTGATGATTATGTAGATGCCAAATTCAGAATGGTAAGAAACCAAACCGAAGAGGATGCCTTAGTATTTGGGGGGGATGACGAAAGATTATCTTGTGAAGTTATAAATAGAAACATAAAGGCACAAAAGATCCCGTTTTTTTCGCTTGTAAACGATAAGAGACATAATGAAGAATATAATAATAAAGTTTATTTAACAACCAACAAAATGTATATAAAGTATAACTCAGATTGTTTTGATATGTTTTTTGAGGATTTCTCCTTAAAAGGAAAACACAACACTCTAAACGCTATGGCCGCATCCATAATTGCAGCGCGAGACAATATCAGAAAAGAAAAAATTAAGGAGTCGCTACATAATTTTACAAATATTGAGCATAGGCTTGAATATGTTTGTAAAATTAGATCGGTAGAATATTATAACGATTCCAAAGCCACCAATGTGAACTCCACATGGTATGCTTTAGAGAACTTCAAAAATCCTATTGTTTGGATTGCCGGCGGTATTGACAAAGGTAATGATTACACACGACTTAAGCCTTTGGTTAATGAAAAGGTAAAAGCTTTGATATGTCTTGGTCTTGATAACGAAAAGATGGTCTCGGCTTTTGAAGAGGATGTGCAGGAAATATATCATGCCAAGGCTATGCAGGATGCTGTTAATAAAGCTTATAAAATATCCGAGCCTGGCGATATTGTTATTTTGTCTCCGGCATGCTCCAGCTTCGATCTTTTTAAAAATTTTGAAGACAGAGGCAACCAGTTTAAAAATGCAGTTCTAAACCTCTAATTTTATGAATAAAATACGGCAAATAAATGAAAATATTAAGGGTGACAAAATAATTTGGGCCGTTGTTATTGTGTTGTCTGTTTTTTCGCTATTGTCTGTTTACAGCTCAATGGGTAGTGTGTCGCATAGCTGGAATGTGGTGATAAAACATGCTGTAATACTTATGTTTAGTTTTGCCTTAATTTATTTAGCTCACTTAATTCCTTATACGTATTATTCCAAAATTGCTGTCTTGTTACTCATTGTGACAGTCCCCCTTATTATTATTACCGTATTGTTTGGAAAAAGCATGCATGGAGCTGTTAGGGCTATCGAAATACCGTTAATAGGTTTCAGATTTCAAACTTTTGATTTTGCCAAGCTTGCTATTGTGATGTTTGTAGCCAGGCATCTTTCTAAAAACCAGGATAACCCATCAGACCTTAAAAAATCTATTTTGCCTATTCTTATACCTGTGCTGTTATTGCTTATTCCTATTGTGCGATTTGACTTTTCTACAGCAGTCCTGATTATAGTGGTGGTAATTACGCTAATGTTTATTGGGCGTGTTAAGATAAAATATTTAGCAGTTTTTTTTGGAATACTTTTCCTGAGCTTCGGATCTTTATACATCTTGGCAAAAACCAACCCTGATGTGCTACCCAGAATGACCACATGGCTGGCGCGTTTGGATGATTTTTCTCTTAACTTTTTTGAATCTAAGGAAAAAGAAGAGTACATGAGTCCTACACAAAGTAATTTCGTGCTCTATGCCATTGCTGACGGAAAAGTGTTTGGCGTCATGCCGGGGCATAGTAAGGCTCGGAATGATCTTGCAAACGCCCCATCGGATTTTATTTTTGCTATCATTATAGAGGAATACGGCTTTTTAGGTGGCTTTTTGATAATACTTTGTTATCTGATTCTGTTTTTTAGGGTCATTAAAATAGCGCTAAAAACCGAAAAATTCTTTGGAACCCTGCTCATAATTGGCTGTGGTTTACTCGTTGTAATGCAGGCTTTTACAAATATCGGCTATACTGTTGGTGTATTGCCTACAACAGGGCTTACACTCCCTTTTATCAGCATGGGAGGGGCTTCCTTGTGGTTTACAGCTATTGCTATTGGAATAATTCTAAGTATCAGCAGAGATGTTGATAATAAAAAGTCGGCAAATAAAAATAATAATGCGTATGCAGAGGTATAAAAAAATAAAAGTTATTATCAGTGGTGGTGGAACAGGCGGTCATGTGTTCCCCGCTATTTCTATTGCCAATGCTTTGCATCAAAAAATTCAGGAAGCTGAAATATTATTTGTGGGTGCCAAGAAAAAATTGGAAATGAAAAAAGTACCAGAAGCAGGCTTCAAAATAATAGGACTAAATATAGCAGGCTTTCAAAGAGGATTTTACTGGAAAAATTTATTGCTGCCATTTAAAATAATTGACAGCTTAATTAAAGCAAAAAAAATTATTAATGAATTCAATCCTGATGTGGTAGTAGGTGTTGGTGGATATGCCAGCGGACCCATACTGAAAATTGCCACAGCAAAAAAAATTCCAACGGTTATTCAAGAGCAAAACTCTTATCCGGGGATTACAAACAGGATGCTTGCAGCTAAAGTTGATAAAATTTGCGTAGCTCACAACGGTATGGATAAATATTTTCCAAAGGATAAAATTTATCTTACCGGAAATCCTGTACGTAAAGATGTTGTTGATTTGGATGGCAAAAGGAATGCGGCACTAACCTATTTTAAACTCAAGCCCGACCGCCAAACCGTTTTAATTGTTGGGGGCAGTTTGGGTGCTAAGTCTATTAATGAAGCCATTTATGGCAACCTGGAAATGCTTGTTAACAATAATATTCAATTAATCTGGCAGACAGGGCGTTTATTTTTTGCTAAGGCTTCATCTTTAACGCTAAAATATGAACAAGTAAAAGTTTATGATTTTATAAACCACATGGATATGGCTTATGCTGCCGCAGATGTTGTAGTATCAAGGGCCGGTGCTATTGCAATATCAGAAATCTCTGCAGTTAAAAAACCGGCCATATTTGTGCCTTCGCCAAATGTTGCAGAAGACCACCAAACCAAAAATGCTTTATCGCTTGTTAATTATAAAGCAGCTTTGCTTGTGAACGATAATAACGCCAATAATGAACTGGGAGAAACAATTGTCAATCTCGTAAACGATAAGCATTTACAAGAAAAACTTATTAAAAATATAAGCGGGCTCGGCTTTTTGAATGCTGCTGATAGAATTGCAGAGCTAATTATTAACACTTCAAAAAATAATCAATAATTTGAGATTAGAAAATTTACATAGCATCTTTTTTATAGGTATCGGTGGTATCGGAATGAGCGCACTGGCCAGATTTTTTTTGGATAAAGGTGTTAAAGTAGCCGGCTACGACAGAGCCTCAAATGTGAACACCTCACACCTTGAACAATTAGGTGCCAGCATATGTTACGATGATAGCTTGTCGCATATTCCTGATGATGTTGATTTATTTATTTATACACCTGCTATACCCCGAGAGCATAAGCAGCTTGCTTATGCCATAAGCAACAATTTGCCAATAATGAAAAGAGCCCGGGTTTTGGGCTTTTTGGCACACGGCAAACCTACTGTTGCGGTAGCCGGAACCCATGGTAAAACAACTGCCTCTTCAATCATAAGCCACATACTCAAAGAAGCTGATTTCGATTTTAAAGCTTTTTTAGGTGGTATTTCAAAAAATTATCAATCTAATTATATCGCTTCAGGTAAACAAACTACCGTTGTAGCTGAAGCCGATGAATACGACAAGTCATTTTTAAACCTGTTCCCGGATATAGCTGTTGTGACGGCTCTTGATCCTGATCATCTTGACATATATGGAACACACAAAAAAATGATTGATGCGTACAATGAATTTTTAGGACAGCTTAAAGAAAACGGAAATGTGCTAATTAATCATAAACATCTGAAGCATATAGGAACTGAAAATGTAAATGTTAACACCTATGGGATTGATGGTCATGGGGATTTTTCTGCTGACAATATTCGAATAAAAGATGGTGCGTACATATTTGACATTTATAGAGATGGTGAGTTGTTATTGGGTGATATGCAGTTAAATTATGGCGGGAAACACAACATAGAAAATACCGTTGCAGCGGTTTCTGTATGTATTTTGCTTGGTGTATCGGCACCAAACATTTCAAAGGCTGTAGGTTCATATACCGGTGTTTGTCGCAGGTTCGATGTTCGCATTAAGCAAGATAAGCTTGTTTATATAGACGATTATGCCCACCATCCTGATGAGCTCAGGGTACTAATAAGCTCTGTAAGAGAGTTTTATCCTCAGAAAAAAATTTTAGGCATATTTCAGCCTCATTTATACTCACGAACACGTGATTTTGCGGATGCTTTTGCAGAAATATTACAAACATTGGATGAGTTGATATTGCTTGATATTTATCCGGCGCGTGAAAAGCCTATTAAAGGGGTCAATTCTCAAATGTTGCTGGATAAAGTACAATTAGAAAATAAAAAAATATGTGATAAAAATGAACTTGTTGACGTGGTAATGCAAAGCACAAGTGAGGTAATCCTTTCCATTGGCGCTGGCGATATTGACACCCTCGTTGAGCCTTTGGAAAAAGCATTAAAACGTAATAAAAGGCAAACAAAGCAATAACATGAGTAGAGTGAAAAAAATAAAAAGAACAGCGCTGTTAGCCCTCTGGATTATTATAATATCAGCGGTTACTTTTTTAAGTATAAGGGCGCTCAATGAGCATAGAAACAAATTATGCCATGCTCTTGTTATTGATATTGATAATAACGGTTTTAAGCTTTTTATGACTGATGAGCAAATAAGAAATATCCTTAAAGACTCTATAGGTGTTATCGAAGGCATGCCTATGGCTGATATTGATCTGCTGCGTATTCGTTCGCTGGTGAATAATCTGAATTTCTATGAGGATATTACAGTGTATTCAACACTTTCGGGAGAAGTAAAGATTGAATTAAAGCAGCGTAAACCTTTGGTTAGGGTTTTTATGCCCGGCGGTCTCAGCTATTATATTGATGATAAGGGCCTTTTAATGCCTTTAAGCCCCAATTATTCGGCGCATGTAATAGCAGCCACCTTTTCTGACAACCTTGTTTTTAATCACCAGGATATTTTTGCTAAAAAACCCGTTGAACATATATCCATCGATCTACACAATATCTTTTTACTGGCCGAATTTATCCGAAATGATAATTTTTGGAATGCCGTCGTTTCACAAATAATTATTAATGATAACGATTTAGCATTTACCACTAAAATAGGTAATCACATTGTTATAGTTGGTGAACCAATATTACTGGAAGAAAAATTTGAACACTTGTTGCTGTTTTACAAACAAGTTCTCGAAGTTAAAGGATGGCATACTTATGATACCATTAATTTAAAATTTAGAAATAAAGTCATTTGCTCATAAAAAAAATACGATATGGAAAATTCAGAAATCTTTGTTGGTCTTGACCTGGGTACTACTAAAATTGCTGCTATAGTTGGCAGGAAAAACGAAAATGGGAAAATTGAAATTCTTGGGTATGGAAAAGCAGACTCTGTAGGAATCATTAGAGGTATAGTAGCTAACATTAATAAAACTGTTGAATCTATAAAGGCGGCATTAGCTGAAGCTGAGAAAATGTCGGGCGTTGAAATCGGGGAGGTTAATGTAGGGATAGCAGGCAATCATATCAAAAGCATTCAACACAGAGGTAACATCATGCGCAACTCCCTGGAGGATGAAATTACTTCAGAGGATGTTGACACTCTTATTGGAAGCATGTATAAGTTGGCTATGCAGCCTGGAGATGAAATAATTCATGTAATACCTCAGGAATATATTATTGATAAAGAATCTGGTATTAAAGAGCCTGTAGGTATGTGTGGCTCTTGTCTGGAGGGCGTTTTTCATATTGTAACAGGGCAGGTCGCTGCTATTAAAAACATCCAACGCTGTGTGAATAATGCCGGTTTAAAAATTGAAGAACTTATACTCGAGCCTTTGGCCTCTGCAGAAGCCGTAATAAGTGATGAGGAAAAAGAAGCCGGCGTGGCCTTGGTTGATATTGGTGGCGGCACAACTGATATCGCCATATTTCAGGACCAGGTGCTAAGACATACTGCTGTTATACCTTTTGGTGGCAATATCATTACTGAGGATATCAAGGAAGGCTGTGCTATTATTAAACTGCAGGCAGAACAGTTGAAAATCCGATTTGGTTCGGCTTTAGCCAGCCAAAACAGACATGAAGAAATTGTTTCTATCCCCGGATTAAGAGGAAGAGAACCGAAAGAAATATCTTTAAAAAATCTGGCGAGTATAATACAGGCAAGAATGGAAGAAATATTAGGCCATGTGGACTATGAGATAAAAAACTCAGGGTATGCCAATAAATTAATATGTGGCATTGTTTTAACAGGAGGCGGCGCTCAGTTAAAGCACGTCAGGCAGCTCACAGAGTATGTTACAGGCTTAAGTACACGTATTGGTTATCCTAATGAGCATCTGGCTAATGCTACCTCAGAAGAAATTGCCAATCCTATGCATGCCACTGGTGTTGGTCTAGTTTTAAAAGGTATTCAGCATTATGAAGAGAAGTTGGCCAGTGATAGAAAAAAAGGGGTAAAACAGAAAAAGGATAAAAGAGGGCTGTTTGACAGGTTGATTGGTGGTAGTACAAAATTTTTTGAGGAGGATACAGATTGATAAAAAAATATTAACAATTTAAGGAGAAAAATGTTAGTAAAAAAAATCCTTAAACTCATAAATAAACATGATAAATTAGTAATTTTAAAACCATAAATTATGCATAATAATAAAGACCAAAAAACAACATCAAGAGTTGGGTTTGTGTCTGATAATCTGGATGATAAATCGAGCTCTGCAATGCAAAATAAAAAAGAAACTATGATTAAATTTAATGCTCCTAAAAATGAATCAGCTATAATTAAAGTAATTGGTGTTGGTGGTGGCGGCAGTAATGCTGTTAACCATATGCACAACTTAGGTATAAAAGATGTTGATTTTATTATCTGCAATACCGATGCACAAGCTCTGATGAGTAGTCAGGTACCCGTAAAAATACAGCTGGGTACCAGAAAAACAGAGGGGCGTGGTGCCGGTTCCTTACCGGAAGTAGGAAGGGAATCAGCACTTGAAAGTATTGATGAGATTGAGGAGGCCCTCGAAAAGAATACTAAAATGCTATTTATTACGGCAGGAATGGGCGGCGGTACCGGTACAGGAGCTGCTCCTATTATTGCAGCTAAAGCTAAAGAGCTGGGTATTCTTACCGTTGGTATTGTTACGATGCCTTTTGCATTCGAAGGCCGTAAAAGAGCACTGCAAGCAAAAGAAGGTATCAAAGAATTAAGGCAACATGTCGATTCCCTGCTGATTATTAATAACGATAAACTCAGAGAATTGTATGGAAACCTTGAATTGTCTAAAGCCTTTAGCGAAGCAGACAGTATTCTGACTGTTGCTGCTAAGGGTATAGCTGAAATTATTACCATGACCGGCTATGTTAATGTTGACTTTGAAGATGTACGTACTGTTATGAAAGATAGTGGTGTCGCTATTATGGGAGCTGCTGCTGCCGAAGGTGAAGATAGAGCATTGAATGCTGTCGTTCAAGCCCTAGAATCTCCACTTCTCAACGATAATAATATCAAAGGTGCCAAAGATATGCTTTTGTATATCACATCTGGCGAAAAGGAAGTCCTTATGGATGAGATTACTGCTATCACCGAATACATACAGAAAGAAGCCGGCGACACGGTTGAGGTTATTTGGGGTAATGGCCATGATAACTCATTGGGCGAAAAGATTAATGTGACACTAATAGCAACCGGATTTGATACTTCTAATGGCATCGACTATGTATCCAATAAAAGTAAGGAAAATGCTTCGAAAGAAAGTATGCATGCCAATGAAAAAAAAGTACTGACGCTTGAATCCGAAACAGAGGCAAACACAAAACCTGCAGAGGCCGGTGAAAAGGCGCAGCAAGACCTAGAGTTTAAAATAAAAGTGGTTGATAATACACATGATAAGCATGCCGAGAGGAAAACACCAGAAAATGTTGAAACCGGAAACTCAAACTCTACACCTGAGGAAAATAGAGAGGTCATTCAAAAGACTGATGATGGGATGGTGTATTTTAAAATGAAGAAGCCGGAAGCAGAATCACAGCAAGAAAACTCCTCACAAAAACAAGACAGAACAAATCAACAAGCTATAACTGAAACGGAAAATCGAAGCAATGAAGACCACTCCCTTAGCAGGGATGAGAAGGCTGAAAATATTGACGAAACAGATGAGAAACGCAATTATGCTGAAACTTTGGGAGCCAGTCGGCAAAGTTTTTTAAAAGAGTTAAGCATCAAGCTTAAAGATCCCACAGCCATTAACCAAATGGAAGCAGAGCCTGCTTATAAAAGAAGTAAACTCGACTTGCCAGAGGTGCCTCATTCATCCGAATCTCATGTTTCGAGATATACATTAAGCAATGAAAATAGCGATGACAAAAGACCTAAGCTGAAAGATAATAATTCATTTTTGCACGAAAAACCCGACTAAAACTAAACTATGAAACTAATCGATCGCATTAATAATGATATTAAAAAAGCCATACTGGCTAAAGAAAAAGAGAAGCTTGAAGCTTTGCGAGCAATCAAAGCAGCTCTTTTGTTAGCTAATACTTCGGGAGAAATTGTCAATGAAGAAGCCGAAGTAAAATTGCTGAAAAGATTGGTAAAGCAAAGAAAAGAAGCTGCTGAAATTTATATAAAACAAGACAGGCCCGAATTAGCTGATAATGAAGAAAAACAACTCAAGCACATAGAAGAATACTTACCTGAACAGATGGGCGAGGAGCAAATCAGGATTGAGTTGAAGTCAATTATTGAATCGGTGGGAGCCAGCAGCATAAAAGATATGGGAAAAGTCATGGGAGCAGCTACACAGAAGCTGTCAGGAAAAGCTGACAACAAATTAATTGCTGCCATCGTTAGGCAATTACTTGATTGAAAGGATATAATCCAAAAAAAATATAATATATGAAAAATTTTAAACTTCCTGAACTTCCATATGCTGATAACGCATTGGAACCGGTAATTAGTAGTAGAACTATTGCATTTCACTACAGCAAACATCATCAGACTTATGTTAATAATTTAAACAACTTAATTGAAGGCACGGAATTCGAAAATAAGTCCTTAGAGGAAATTGTTTTAGAGTCGGATGGAGGTGTTTTCAATAATGCAGCTCAGGTGTGGAATCACACGTTTTACTGGGAGTCGCTGAAAGCGCCACAGAACGATAATAAACCTACCGGTGCTATAGCTAAAGCCATAGAAGAAAACTTTGGAAGTTTTGATCAGTTTAAAGAAGCTTTTTCAAAAGCGGCTGCTACACTTTTTGGATCCGGTTGGGCGTGGCTTACTGTAAAAGATAATAAGCTTGAGATTATTCAGGAAAGCAATGCAGGAAATCCACTAAAAAAAGGCTTAACACCTTTGCTTACTATTGATGTTTGGGAACACGCTTATTATCTTGACTATCAAAACCGTCGTCCCGATCATATCAATGATTTTTGGAGCATTGTTAACTGGGAAAAAGTTGAGCAACGATTCCTAAAGGCATAGCAGCACATTTTTATTTTAAAAACTACTGCTGATACTAACAGCCCAACCGTTTGACGCAGGAACATTGCGACAAACGCCCCCAATGCATATTACACCGGCACGCTGTTTACCATAAGTCAGAGAAATACGATTGGCATTTTTACTATAGCCTACTGATAAATTGTAATAGTGTATGCGCTTATCAGGGTCGTTATTTCCAAAATTGTACTGATCTATAACCGTAAAAAACCATGTTGACTGGCGGCTGTATTCTAACATCATCATAGCCCAGTCACCCTGATCTTGCTTGGTATTTAAATATTGCAGCTCGGTTTTTAAAGCAGAATTACTGTTTATACGGTATGATAACTCAGCCACACCTACATGCCCACGAATATTTTCATAACCTTGATAGCCTTCAATGACGTTTTTGTTGTATAAGAAATTCATGTAGGTAAAACTACTGCGTAATGCTTGAGTAAGCCTGCGGTTTACTGTTATATTAAAATCCTGAAAATAAATTTCATTACCTATATGAAAAAACGCTGAGTTGTACCCTAAAGTTCCTGTTTGGCCTATGGCAGTTGTGTCATCAATTGGCGACTTATCTATAGCATTGGCTTGCGAGAAATTTATGGATACATTTGTGCCATAACGGCCTCCAATCAATGTATTCCTTTTAATGTTATAATTAATTTCTCCTTGAAAGCAAAATTCCCCGTTAGGCTGGGTAACGTAGGGGTACATTGCTGTAAAACTGTAAACGTGTTGTTTGGTAAGGGCTGGCAAATAATTCACCTGTAGATCATTGCCGGTTGCTGAGCGTTCTGAACGAAAATCCATATTGTCTATGCGTTTACCAGATAGTATGACGCCTAATCCCCTTTGAACATATGAGGCAGATACATATAAAGCATTGCCGGGCTTGTATATAAAGTTGTTTGATGCTGAGGGATCGTTAATTTTATGCGCATACTCACCTGATAACGCAACCCTGCCTCTGTTTAAATGAAGTCGCCCGGCATAAGCCGATACGTTCTCCGGTAAATGATATTGAGGGTTTCTGTCTCTCTCGAAACGACTGATAAAACTACCACCCACGCTGATCCAGGTTTTACTTTGAGAAAATTTTTCAAAAACTTGATTTAAAGATATTTCTCCATCAATGCCACGAAGTATGCCGGTGCTTTTTTCAAAATAATGCCTTTGGTTCCCAACTATACCTTTGATTAAGATGCCGTCAACGGGTGTTAGAATGAGTCTGATACCATCCATAGCATTATCAATGCCCAGGCTTTTTTCCTCATAACTTCTAAAAATCATGCCGCTGCCAAATTGTTCATAATAATTCCCTACAGTAACATCAAAGCCGGCATTATTGTACCTGAAAAATCGATAGGGAATCCCATTGCCATTATATCTTGGATCAAATCCCTGTAAGGCATTGTGATATGCTTCGTAACGTAAACCGGCAGAAAAATTATCATGTGTGTAATTGAGATTAGCAAAAGCGTTAAGTAAAAATTGTTCGGGCACTTTTGGGGCTCCTATCAGTGTATCTTCATTGTAAATCTGAAAGTCAGTCTGAAAATTCCCACTGATCCGCCCTGTATTAAAAAAGTCCTGTGCAGAGGTTTTACTATGAAATACTAATAAAGTTAATGCAATAATAAATAGCTTTTGTTTTAAAAACATGGGCTTATTCTTTTTTATTTTCCTTTTCTAAAATTTCTTTGACAGCTTCAATGAGCTTTACTTCACCACCTTCTCCAAAAGCTGTAAACTGCTGGTACACCTCCCTGTTGCCATTTAATATAAAAGTGTGAGGCAATAAATTTACTCCCATTGCTCTTCTGAAGTCGCTGTTATCATCAAGGTAAAATTCATAATCCCATGCCCTGCTGTTTATCAAAGGCATTACGTTACGTACTGTACGCGCATCATCTGTTGCTACAGCAACAAGTTTTACGCCGGTTTCTTCCTGCCATTCATCATAGACCTCAGCTATCGCTGATAGCTCCTGAATACATGGCCGACACCAGGATGCCCAGAATGCTAAAATGATGGGTTTTCCGTCATTTTCTATAACACTGGTATTTGTGTGCTGCCCTTGGAGTGTTTTAATATTGATATTTGGAATAACGCGCCCCGTATTGTCTTGCGAGAATGAATAAGAGGTCAAAATGAAGACAAAAACTATTGATAAAATAAATTTCATAGGTGCAATTTTTTTTGGTTAATTATTTTGTAGAAAGCAAAAAATATTCCGTTTTTATTATGTCAACTGACATAAAAATGTTAAAGTTGAATGCCGTTAAAAACATTTTTCATTTCTAAGCCATCCTCTCAACAAAAACATGCAAATATATGCATAATAATCTGTAATATTTATAAAAACCAAAGGCAGTTATCATTATTTTTTGTAATTTTGCAAAGTTATAACTTGGGGCTGACCGGTTTTGACAGCAAGACTTATGAAATTGTAAGCATGCCGAGCGTTGTGAATATGGCTCGTAAAAATCAATTCTCACGCCATAATAACTGGCAACGAATCAAACTATGCTTTAGCAGCTTAATCAAGTAGGTTAAGCGCAAGCCGTTTCCGGAGAAGCATTTCTCAACTGCGTCTCCTGCGAAGCGTCGAAAATGTTGAGATAGCAAATGTAAGGCCTTGGTGCATTTGTGAAAATTAAAAGGCTAAGGGTAAAGTTCGCTGGCTTTGAGCATGCTTTACCTCGAAAACCAAAACAAAGATAAGCATGTAGAAAGCTCTTTTGTAACTTGTTTGGACCGGGGTTCGACTCCCCGCAGCTCCACAAAACAGCTTGGAGTGTGAGTATTGAGAAAGAGGAGTGCGTTTCTTACACTCTATCCCCACACTCAAACTCACACTCAAACTCTTTTTATATGTTTGATTTTGAAAAACCCGAGGTTTATAAAAAAGCAAAAAACTTCATCCATAAAGTTGTATCATTTTAAACATGAACTTTCATTTTAAATAAAAAAGAACAAGCAGCATTGATTTTATTTTATAATTTTCTGGCGTATTATTAGTATACACCATAGTACAATAAAATAATATGGTTACGTATAAATGCGAAACTGGTACTGAGAATGGTTGCAGTTTTTTAGTTCAGCCAAAAGCATGGCTTTATGAAGCATTAAGAGCTTACCCAAAAAAGGATTTTTGCTTATCTTTTGGTGGTTGTTTTTTTGTGGATCCGAAAGGGCCTCCTGGAATCGTATTTTCATCACCTCCGGGGGGGGGTGTCATTAAAACATAGCTGATGTGATTGTCAATAGCCAACTTGCTGATTATTGGCTTGTTATAATTCTTTTTTCTTGTTGCTTTCATAATTATAAAAATAACTTTATAGGACAAAAGTAGTATAATAAATTTTATCTTGCAAAAAAAAACGAATAAAATTTGTTAAATTTTTAATAAAGATAGACCTGTCTGTTCGAGATTATTAAAAATTGTTCTATTTTTTGAGTTTAGGCAAGAAGCCAATTACTTTGCAGCACCACTATAATCAGGTTTACACCACAATAAAAACACAGTTTGTGCTATATTCGTATTTTGCAGAAAAGCGCCATGCTGGGGGTCGTAGTTATCTGCGAACAACTCAAGTAATTCCTGACCGGCGCCTTTTGCAAATAGTGGCACAAGAGCATTGGTATGGTTGGTGCTATACCATTGCATCTTTGGAATATGGCCTTTGCCCATATTAACAATGGGAAAATGTGCTGTTATACCTCCTTCACCCCAAAGGAAGCCACACTCATGATCGGATGTGACGATGAGCAATGTTTCATCCCATGAGCTGTAATCCTCCACCCATTCAATAACACTTTTTACAGATTCCAAAAAGTCAATCATTTCTTCAATCATGCGGTCAGACTGATTGCTGTGACCAGCCCAATCTATAGCACCCCCTTCAATCATTAGGAAGAAGCCGTTAGCGTTCTGTTGCAAAACATTAAGAGCGCCTCTTGTCATTAAATCTAATGAAGGAATGTCGGAAATATACGGCGTTTCAAAAGGCATTGTACTTTTCTTATTTACAGATCGGGCTTGCTGCAAAGTGCCATGCACCTTTGGAATGCCCAAAACGCGTTGAGGAGGATTATCTTCTAATAGCATGGCAAAGGCAGTACTATCCTCAATAATAAGCCAGGGGTTGGGTTGCCCTTTTTTATTAAGCAGTTTGGTTTTATGGTCATCCAAATATATTATATGCGGGGCAGGATTGCTTTTCAGTTGGCTCCATAATTCTTTGCCGCCAACAAAACGGTAGCTCATGTTTTTAGCTTGGCCATTATTGTCGTAGTGTGGGTGCCCCGCTCCCATAAGGACGTCGAGAGATGCTTTCAAAATCATCTGTTGGGCAATATTCTCATAGTTACTACGACTTTTATTGTGTGCTGCAAACCCTGCAGGTGTTGCGTGGCTTATTTGTACGCTTGTAACTATTCCTGCACTTCTTCCACTGGCTTTGGCTGCATGAACAAGGTTAACGAGGGTGTCTCCAAAAATGCCGATGCCAATGCTGCCATTATAGGTTTTCTTACCTGTTGCTAAAGCTGTTGCAGCAGATCCCGAACAAGTAGCTCCTTTAAGCAGGTTTGCTGGATTTTTGTGATTTTTTCCTGTGTTATACCCTTGGCTCCATGTGGGAATTTCTCCACCAACCAATTGTGCAGGATAAGTGGCTTGTGCCAGATTTGTAAAATCATGCTTGCTAAATACGCATGAATCGGCTGTGCCATATAAGTAGTAATAGGTTGCAAGTAAATGGTTATATCCCATACCATCACCTATCATGAGAATGATATTTTTAGGCGATTCTGCTACCTTGCTATCGAAATGCTGGGGAAAACCCTTTGTACTTAAAACTATTAGAAAAAGCAAAGTAAAAATCTTCATGCTGATATTATTTACAATTGGTGTTCTGATGCAACTTCTCATGTCCATTCGGTTTTTAAATATTTAAT
>PXBB01000010.1 GCA_003565735.1 Bacteroidales bacterium | reverse complement strand
GACTGATTAAACTGTGCATAAAGAATCCTATTTTTTAAGCTGCCCCTACAGGGCGACTTTTAGTCCTATGCATGTTCCTGAGGCTTTGCCTCAGGTTGAAGTAACTCAGTCTTTCAGACTGAATTCATGCTATGAACCTCTGTGTCTTTAAAAAAAAATCAATTTGAAATATGATTTTATACCAATTCCAGCTACTGTTAGTCCAAAGGACTATCAGTAGTTGTAAAGTGGTAAATGCCGATACTTCATATAAATAGTACAATGAAGTAAAGCGAAATTGGACTATATTATTTGTGTAATCGGTATTACAACCGGCACCTCAAAAAAAGATTTAGCCATTTTATGCTTGTTTTTGAAAAGCTGACCACATGCCACAGCTATTGTTTTATAAGCTTCACTTTATGCTGTTTACTCCCTGCAATAATATGAGCAAAATACATCCCTGCAGTAAGATCACCCATATTAATTTTTTGAGATTTTTGACCCTGCAAATGAATGGCTCTTACCAGCTGCCCCTTCAAATCATAAAGTTCCACAACTGTAATATCTTCGGTAGCTGTTATCACAACTTCATCACTAAATGGGTTAGGATAAACGCTTATCTCGAGAGCTAAAGATTCAACATATGCGGCAGGCGTGAATAGTTCGCCCTTGAGCGTAATATTATCAAACCTGTTATTACCATTAATCTGGTTATGATTGCCATCAAAAATTATTTTAACATGGAAATCGGGGTTGTTGTTGACATCCGTTATTCCTGAGAAATCAATGCTGACAAGTTTGTAGTCTTCATCAATGCTAAAGGTGTTTTGTGTCAGGCCTGCCTGTGTATAGTTGACGCCGTCAATGGAGTAAGAAATAATATTGTTTAGCATGCCATTCCCTGACCTGTGCACAGCATATTCAAACAGCAGATTGCCATATCCTGTAGTAGGCATATTGAAAACCAGCGGGCGGTTTATGGAGGGATTTCTCACACGTGCTGCTTTCCCGGCATTTTCGGTCAATTGAAGGTTTAAGTCCGAACCCGTATTATAGACGTCAATATCTCTCGGTCCAATACCCTGATAGGTCATTTGTGGTGTTGCCCAGCTCAGAAGTTTATAGTCTGCATCAATGCTTGTGACATCCTGTGGTGTTTCCAATTCATTAAAATGCCAGTAGTACAGCAATTCTTTGCCATGCAAATTGGGATTGTAAAAATGCGCTGTAATGGTGTCATTTTGCATCATACTAAGTATAATTTCCGGACTAGTATTTGACGGACTTACAACATGATTGCCTACCTGCCAGTGGCTTAGCTGGTAAGGGCCAAAGCCTCTTGCTTCTAATTTGGTAGGCATACCGCCGAAAACAAAAGCATCAAAAGGATCATGTGGCAGCCAAACAGTATTCATTTTTATTTCGCCGCTCATGGGTGGCTCTACCTGGAAATGCACATCATAAGGTCCGGTAAGATTATAACAGTTTATTAAACCTTGTATAAGAGCCGTACACCTTTGATTAATAAAGTCCCTTACATTTTGCACATTGTTTTGCCATGTATTTATATTGCCACCCCAGCGAGCTATTTGACGAGGCATTTCAGGAGCAATAACATTGACCATACTGTCAAGAACATGAATCATATTATCGCAGGAAAGGTGTGTATTCAGCAAGTCTGCATAGCGACTTACGTAATGGTGCCATACATCGGGGTTTTCGTTGATAAGTTTCAGAAGGCTTTGTGCATGTCCGTTCCCGACAGTAATATTTTCAACCTGGCAAGGAGGAGCTGTTGCAGAGGTGTTGGGAATACCGGTATAGTTGTGGAAGTGTCCCAAAGCTGCTTCGGTATCCCACAGTATATAGCGCCACTTCTGGGCACCGCCCGAAGGATGCAAGCCCCGCCACCAGCCTGTGTTATAGTTGAGCCAGTCGCGCGATACTATTATTGAGTTATACACTTTATGGTCTATAAAACTTTCCATGTTCAATAAACTGTTGACATAAGCAAAGTTGGCCGAATCTCCCATATTGTTATTACTGATGAAGTTACGCAAGTGAGCCCAGTCCTGTACCGCTCTTTGTTCACCATACTTAGGAACGGTGCCACCCCATGTTTTTAAAAACTGCACGTACTCTTCGCTGCCCTTATATTTACGACGCTGGTTGTAATAATAACGTGTGTAGTCTTTATCATCCACCTTTTCTCTCAAATCATATACACCCCAGTAATCTCCGTTTACATACACAATGCAATTGGTAGAACTCCTGACATCCATATCTAAACCCACAAGTTGCGATAAAGTCTGGATATAAGAGTCTCTGATATGGGCGCCACCCGTTTCAAAAGGGTAATTGTCGTTAGCCGCTGCTTTAACCATCAGGCGTTGAAATTTTGTACGGTCAGAGGTGGCAAAAAACTTATATTCGAGCTCATCGTTGTACCCGTATTCATCTCTGGCAATGAAATCAACCCCTCTTTGCGGGTAATTCCATGAGTCGTTGCCATGTTTATTAAAACAACCAACAGATGCGTCAATGAAAGTACCATTTTCATCAAAAAACTCATAAGCGCCTATTGTTTCTATTTGTGAACCGCCGAATAATACATTTAAAGCATCGCCACTAAAAGAGAAAACAGGAAGCACATGGTTTTCATTGATAAAATAGGTATTGGTTTCAATAAAACCCGGCAGTACCAGCGGGTCGGGGGAGAACGTACGGGCACGTATGACTGTTGTTGTACTGACAGTTATCGGGCCGGTGTATAGTGTTGATGTGCTTGTAGGAGTGCTGCCATTGGTGGTGTATCTTATTTCTACGTTAGGGTCGGGAGCGTTGATACTTACAGTTACCGGTGTGCTATAAAACCCGGCGTCCGTTGACAGCACAGGTTTAGGGCTATAGCCGGTATAGTATCCGGTATTGGCGGTGCCACGGGTAGGGTTGGCAAATATACCCCAGAGGCTGTCGCCATCGGTTCTTCTACCGTAAGAATGCCCGTTTTGCAACGGGAAAAGCGTGTATGATTCGAGGACATTGCCTGCCGTATCTGATAAAATAACACTTTCGGGGTCTAATTGCGTGAGGCGAAAGCCTGCATGTGGACCCGAAGCAGTAAGTGTGTCACGCCCCGAACAAACAACCACCAGATGTCCTCCGGGAGGAATTAAACCACCGGGGAACTTCCATTTGGTAGGATTATTGGGATTATCACTTAAATAATAACCCGTAATATCAATAAAATTTGGGGATGCATTGTAAAGCTCAACCCAGTCCTCATAATTACCGAACTCATCCAACACCTGCCTGTTTGAAGCCGAAAACTCATTTACAACAAATTGGCCGGGTGCCGGCAAGGTCGTATCATGGGTTATTTCAACATAACGCCTTCCTATGTAGTTAAAATTTGCATTACCCCCGCTCCCACCCCAAACACGAGAAGCAAAAAAATCCAATTGCACATGACCTGTTGATTGCCCGTTGGCAATAGTTGTATGGGCAGTGTAAACCTGCGTTCCTGCATTATTACCTGTCCCCGAAAAAACGCCCGTTTGTCCGCTGGGGCCACTTACGTACGAGCGCTGATCAGCCATCCAAGCACTGCTGCCGGTTACGGCAGTAAACTCCCATAGCAGGTACGTATTAAAAATAAAATCACCGGCCGGCACATTTATGTTCAATGTAGATTGTTGGAAATTTGGATGAAAACAACTGGGCACAACTGTACTGTCATCAACTATGACAACAGGATCTATAGTTACGGGATAAATCCTTGACGGGTCTCTCAACCAAGAAGCCGGAATAACAATGTCAACATAATAAGCGGTAAGATTTTTTTGGGAAATGTTATAAAAACCCGCAACTGTTCCTGTATTTCTATCTGGTGCGGCATCAGTAAAGATGGGTCTCAAAAATCTTGTTTTTATTTCTCCATTTGCATTCTGAAGCTTTAATGAGTTTATTCCCTGATTTTTTTTCAGTTGTGTCACATCATCATCCGGTGTTAATGACCAACCTTGAGGCACCTCTACAAGCTCTCTAATAATGACAGTTTCGGTGTTCGGCAACAAAAAATGGCCACTTCTTACTACATAGTTTCTTTTAATCACAAAGTGATCAAAATGCACAGTCATATCAACACCATTAAAAACATCCATAACATAAACGACCGCATCATCTTTTTTTAAATCAGCTTTAAAACTGCCAGGGTCGGTTTTTGATATCAGCGCCCCATGTTCATCTTTTTGAAGTAAAGACAAGGCTTTCCTGATATGCAGTATGTTGTCCTCATCAAAACTCACATTAGAATTAATGTTTTTTGCATCAAATGCCATTGGGATAGCCTTTTTATTAAGAAGATAAGTGTTTTTGTGGTAAGGGTCTGCTTCAAACTTAAGCTCAACACTACGCCACCAACCTTCTTCACACTTATAGTGCAAAGGCACATCCGAAAAGGCCTGTGTCAGACTACCACATGGGTGAATAAAAGTACGTGAATTTGCAGTCCTTTCATGTATAAGCTCATAGCTGTTGCGCATTTGTGAATCATGCGGCCGTTTTTTCCCTAACTCCGGGTGGCTCCTAAATGAAGGCGGAATTTTTTCCAGTGCCATGTTTTCAGCCTTAACAGCTGCACTTACTTGCTGTAAAGAACCATCAACCTGCTCCGACTTATCGTAATCTTTTTGTACATATGCATTGATGCTTATAAAGAATAGAGCTGAGCTAAAGAGCAAACGCATATACGAACTTGCATGCTTAGTAGAAATAATCATAAATAATGTTTGATAATGTGTAATCAAATTTACAAAAATTATTTGATTTTCTCAAATAAAATTATTGCTATAAAGATATTGTTAGGGGGTCGTTTGCTATCCTGCATTATGGGCTTTATTGGGCCTTTCTTAATTTGTACCAAATCAATGTCTTCAGAATATCGGTGTGCCGGATTAAGGCATAACATACGCTTTTGTGGCACAATCCCAGAATATGCTAAAAGCTTCTATTTATTTCGTCCATACTTAAATGTTACCAAATAACGCACTATCAGAGCCAAAACGATAATAAGGCAAAGACTGGCCAAAACCCACTTTGTAAGGGTAAAATAACCGGCAAATGTGGCAAGAATATTATAACGGGACGGCATAAGCATGATTAAAGTTAAAACACTCAAGTTTTCTAAATAATCAAAAATAAGAACCCCAAAAGGCAATAAACTCAAAAGCGTTTTGTGAGATAATCTGAAGATAAAAAGAGCAAAAAACAAACTATAAAAAAAAGGATAAATAAAATCCAATAAAAGAATACCTCTGACGTAGATTCCGATTTCTTCCTGGCTGTATTTACCCATAAGTGCATAAAAATCGTTTGCCGTATAATGTAAAGATGTATCCGGAATACCATACTCCAAAGTCCCTAAAGACATGGCGAAGACAAGATTTATTAAAAGTGAAAGAACAAAAAACAAAATAATATTTTTGGCCGTAGCAAACTTTCTAAAATAATCGCTAAGTGTAATCATAATTCAATTTCCCTTAATATGGTAATGCACACAAAATGTTACGGATTTCAGGCTGGATGCTGTGAGCTGTTATTATTTTATTTTGAATGTATTCATTATTTTTTCGCCTACCGGCAAATAGTTTTCGAACTGACTTACTTCAGTGGTCAATGTCAGGATATAAGCCTTTTCATTAACGACCCAATAGTACTGAAGCCATTTTAAATCTAACTGCTCTTGTTTTCCTGTGTAAATTATTCTATGCAATTCTCTGTTATTGCTCCCCTTAACTCTCTCGCTTTTAATTATATTCCCGTCAATAATCATCGTATTAATTTGCCCTTCCGATATTTCAACATATTGGTCAAGGTTTATGTTGTATCCCTTTAAATCCTGGATAATTAAATTGATATTTTCACGGAAGAGATCATCATCAGAAGTTAGATTTGAAAGCAAAATAAAATGCATTCCCATGTGCCCGGATTTATCAAGCTCAAATGTGTCCGGGTAATGAATTGAATAATTTGCTTCGTTTAATACTTTCCAATTATCAGGAATTTCGACTTGGCTTTCTTTTTGGAAATTCTGTCCGCAAGCATTTAAAGAAAAAAACAATATTGTAAAGAAAATTAGGGATATTTGTCTCATTTTTATCATTTTAAGGCAAGTAAATTAAATATTTTTTGTGGCATGGTCAATTTTGAAATTACACCCAAGATTTTCTCTACTGTGTTGCAATACAGTTTTACTGTGCTTCTCTTCGACAAATATACAAAACTTTCATATATGCATCAAGCTTTCCTTAAAAAACATGTTCCTGCTATGATACCTGCAGCGGGATGGGTACGGATAAGAAAAAATCACATTCCAAGTTCGTAGAACATGGGCGCTCCGGGGCCGATAGGCGCACCAATAAGCATCCAAATAATCAGCATGACAAGCCAGCAAAGCAAAAATACAATTGAATATGGAAGCATAGTGGCTATAATTGTACCGATACCTGCTTTTTTATCGTATTTTTCAATAAAGGCCACTATCATGGCAAAATAAGACATCATAGGTGCAATCACATTTGTAACACTATCTCCAACCCTGTAAGCTAACTGGGTGTATTCCGGAGAGAAACCCAGCAGCATAAACATAGGTATAAAAACAGGTGCCATAATAGCCCACTTGGCACTGGCACTACCAATAATAAGGTTAATAAATGCCGAAATGAGCACTAAGCTGATAAGCAATGGAATTTGTCCCATTCCAACCGATGCAATAACATTAGCCCCTTTGATTGCAAAAATAAGCCCCAGATTAGTCCAGTTAAAGTATGCCACAAATTGAGCTGCAAAAAACACCAAAACAATATAAGTGCCTAATGTTGACATTGACTTACCCATGCCATTAATAACATCGCTATCATTTCGCAGGGTTTTTGCTCCAATACCGTAAACAATCCCTAAAATGGCGGCAACAATAAAGATAATAGCCACTATCCCCGACATAAATGGAGAGCGCAGCAAGCCCCCTGTTTGAGGGTCACGCAAAAAGCCAGAGAGAGGTATGTTTTCCCAAAAACCACTGCTAATAGGAACCATAGCCCATATCATTGTAATAACAATAATAATAAAAGCTATAAGAGTAAACTTAATACCTCTTTTTTCGAGTTTCGAAAGCCCTCTGATTTCTTCAGGTTTAGCATCACCTTTATAGGCACCCAGGCGGGGGACAACAATTTTTTCAGTAACCCAGGTACCTATGAAAGCAATAAAAAATGTGCTTATAAACATAAAGTAATAATTAGCAGCCGGGTTTACCGTATAGCTGGCATCTATAATACGTGCGGCTTCTTCTGATAAGCCGGCCAAAAGGGGGTCTATGGTTCCCAATACCAGATTGGCACTATATCCGCCGGAAACACCGGCAAAAGCGGCAGCAATACCGGCTATAGGATTACGGCCAACGGCCAGAAAAATCATACCTCCTAGGGGCACTAAAACAACATAGCCTACTTCGCTTGCTGCATTTGACAATATACCAGCCAAAACAATGGCAAATGTTAAAAACTTTCGCGGAGCTGATAATACCAATAAACGTAAAGATGAAGACATCAAGCCACTCGACTCGGCAATACCAATTCCGAGCATAGCTGTAAGAACGGTTCCCAGAGGTGCAAAAGAGGTGAAATTGGTCACCATCCCTCTCAACACCTTATGAAGACCCTCGTTGCTTAAAAGATTAACAGGTTCAATAATTTCACCGGTACCCGGATGAACAGCAGATATATTAAAAAGAGAAGTTATCCCGCTTATAATAATAATTAAACCGGCAAACATGGCAAATAACGTTGCCGGATGCGGCAACATATTACCTACGCGCTCTATGCCTCCTAAAACCCTTGTAATAATGTTTGATTTTTCCATTTTATTGTCTGTTCAAATAATTAATTAATGTGCTTGTTGAAATCGGATTTAATAATATTTTTTTGTTTCTGTCAAGTAAAAACATGGTGGGTGTAGCATAAATGTTATACTTTCGGGCCAGGTCAGCGTGCCAGCCTTTTAATTCTGAAATATTGACCCAATGTTTCATTTGATTTTCCTCAATATATTGCATCCACAGCTCTTTATCTGTATCAAGCGATATGGCAATAACCGAAAATGTCTTACCCTGATTTTGCAGATTTATTTTAAAAGTGTCCAGGAAGTTTTTCAGTTCATAAATTTCATTATGGCAATGAGGGCACCAGCTCGCCCAAAAGAGTAAAAGCGTATAATCGCTTTGCGTTTGATGTAAATAATTGCCTGTATTTTCAAATATTTCAAAATCAGGAGCCGTATTGCCAACTTGAATACCTCTTAATATGCCTGCCCTTTCGCGGAATGCTTCAAAAATATCATCTTCTATTTCGCATTGCTCGCCCTCAATACTTAAAAATTCATCATATACTTGCAGGTAGGCCTTATGCTTATTCTCACTATCAAACATGCTTAGAAATTCCTTCAAACAATAATTGAATGCTGCCCGATTTTCGGGAATCTTTCCCTCAAATGCTCTCATAAACCTTACAGCAGCGCGCCCCAGATCGTCCTCGTTCAAGTAGCGTTGCCCAAAAGCATCTACCGAATGGGTACTCAAGTTAAAAAAGATATTCATCTTCTCATATAAAATATTGGAATTTAGATAAAAGCTGTCAGCCGGATTAAAATAATCAAAATAATGTGCCGACAGAATACTGTCGCGCAATTTATCGCTTTTGTTCCAGTGAGGCACCTCAGGCACATAGTAAGCAGCTGTAATTTTTGTGGAGACTGCTTCGGGCTTCTCCGACTTTTGTGTTTCGAAAAACGATGTCATCTCTTCAAAACGTTTGTGGTATGATGCTTCAATGTCTTTATAAAAAGGGTCTGAAGCAGGAAAGTGGCGTAATAGCTGTAGCATTAAATAATTGGCAACATTAAGCTGTTGTTGCAAACTTTTAAATTTATAAAAACGTTCATTTATACTATTCCCCTTTCTTCTTCGGGGGACATCAAACTCTATACTATTGGTAAGCGCATTTTCTAAGCGTGCATCTCTTCGATAAACCAGATTTATTTTGGGTCCCCATCCTTCACCGCCTTCACTTCCATCAAACAACAAATAAATGGATTGGCCATCTTCCAGACGCACAACATATAAGCCACTTTTTATCATGCCTTCCTTCTTTGTACCTTAAATAGGTAGTGGCCCGAAACTGAAATAACCCTTCTGATCCGTAATAGTCGTGTCAAGAGATAGTAAATCGCCTGCAAAATATTTTAACAAAAAAACTTTCTGCGAAGAATAATTTTCTATATAGCCTCTCAAGCTATTATTGGCTTTCTGAGCTTGACTGTTCGTAACTGACACCAAACCAAGGAACAAAAGAAAAACAGCTATATATAAGGGTCTGTGATATTTTTGGCATGCTTTATAACACATATTACAAATTTTGGATGCTGTTATAATCTTATTATTTATATTTTATTCCAAAGTCAACAAAAATAATTTTTTTTTGTTTGCCGGACGCAAAAAAATACGGCAAGGTTGAAAAAATAATTCAACCTTGCCGTATAAATGGGGTTTTTACAGCTGACTGCTTAAGAAAACGGATTTACTGCCTATCCATGGCTACTCTTTAACACATCTTACAGATAAGCCACGAGTTTTTAAGTTCTGATTTCTAAGTACGCCGGCTTCATCAGCATTAAGGTTTCTGTTATAGGCAAAAATAACCATAGCTTCCTGTGTTGACCACCAGTATGCCTTTTCTCCTGCACTTTCAAACAGCCCATTATATGTCCTGAAACCTGCCGGCACTGCCTTAAACTTAAAAGCATCCGTACCATTCCCATTGTTAATCCAGCCGTCTTTAGATTTAAGCTTTGTGCCTGCATCAGCTCCTCTGGCATCTGATGCATCCCAAACTTCGCTATTGGCATCATACTCTGAATCAACATAGCCTTCGAGTTTAACCCAATCATCATGAGTGGGTACACGCCATCCTTCGGGGCACAAAATTTCGGAATTTACAGCCAGCCAATTGTATAGGACTCCGTATTTGTTTTTATTACTGATATCATTATCGTACCAGCAATAAGCTGCTGTTAGCTCGTTCTGCCAATCGGAGTTCTCTTCCAGGTATAAGATATCCGTACCATCATTATACTTAGTTGTTCTGAGATTTTCCGCCATCCATTTTTGGTCGCCAATATCAACAACAATGTATGAATTGCCATCAATATCTGTAATGGTCTCAGGTGCAGGGGGTTCGGGGTCGGGCTTGGGCTTGTCCTTTTCTTTATCATCCTTGCTGCAACTTGCTGAAAGAATAAAAAAACCTAATACCAAAAAATACACAATTTGTTTTTTCATGACGTTTGAAATTTAATTAATAATACTGTTAATTTTATGCATTATGTTCATTATTTATAGTGATTAGATAAATATAATATCATTATTTATTAAGCAGCAACTACTCATGCGATTAACCTCATTAAATTCTTGTATAAAATTAATATTTATTTTAAAATGAAAATTAAATATTATTAAAAAAAATTAATCTCTTTTTACAATGAGAAACCAATCGTTATCCAGAGCCAATATACCATAATCATAGCAAAAATGGTATAAAGCATTTTCTTTGGTCTTATAAGTATGGGTATGGTATTTAAAGTTAAAGCCTTTGGTCAGTAAAGTGTCCTTTTTTACTTTTTTAACCCCATCGGGGTTAAGGCTTTCGAGAATGCGGTGGTTTTTACGCAAGCTGTTGTTGACATTTCTTATAAGGTTGTTATTGCTGGCTTTAAGTTTATTATTATAAGCGTTGCGGCAGTGGTCATCGCAAAACTTTTTATCGGCACGTCCGATAAGAGGTTCTTGACATTCAAGGCATTTACGTTTATTATTTTCCATATTGCAAAAATTATATTTTAAAACCTAAAGCGGAATTGCGCTTTAAGTTCACTTCTTGTATTTCCTTGTATTTCTTCTAGTCCGGTCCCTATCGTAAAACGGTCGTTGTAGTAGGTTTGTGCATAGCGAACCCAAAAATCAATATTTCTATTGATGCGGTATCTTACCAAAGCATAAAAACGCCTACCCTTATAATAATAAGAAGGAAAGGATGATGCATAAAGCACATCATTTTCATAAACAAAAATACGTGTGTCGAAGTTGTCGGTTTGAAAAACAGCATACCGCAAGGTAAACACAAAAGGCAATTTAATGGGTGCGTATCTGAAATCCTGATACACCATAAACCCCTGATTGCGCTCTTCGCCAACAGTATATGTAACATATTCGGCTCTGTTTTTCAACATAAACTCCCTCGAAGCATTGAAACGAATATCGAATCTGAAGTTTTGCCTTTCGGTATCATGAATGGGGTAAATACCAAATTCCTCAGCAGTATTATTAAGAGCCTTCGTTCTGTTTCTGTATCGGGCATATAATTCCAGTTGACGTGAAGGCCTGTAGTTTACCTGCAACAAGTAATCAAATCCTCGTGAAGGAGCATTTACGCGATACCTCAACCAATCGGATTTAAAATTGTCGGCATATGCATAAAAAGTCCATGCTCTTTGTGGCCTAAACATAAACCCAAAAAATAAGCCCTGCTCATTTATAATACGCGAGCCTTCAGAGAAAGCATTACTGTACAAAGGATGGTAATCCTTATCGTAGCGTCTGTGCAAAACTGATAACGAAAAGCGGGGGTCTATACTCATAATCAATCCGTTCAAAAAGGCATAGCCGCCACTTTGAGAACGCACAACTTCCCCAAAGAAGTTCATATTACGTACAATGTAGTTATAGTCCACGCCAATATTATAGTTTTCACTATCGTTGAAATCAAATTGATTGTACAAGTAGAGTCTTCTGTCGAGCTGTGCAGAAAACAAGGTTCTGTGTGCAGTAGCACCAATACTCAATCGCCGTTGACGGTAGGTGATGTTACCACCATAAATGATTTCATCAATGGCATTTTTGGTTTCCAACTCTCTGGGTGTACGGTGAAACCCTGTTTGCAATAGCGAACTTACGTACAACAAACTTTCATCATTATCAAGCGTATCCAAGGCTTCTATGATGTTGGCATCGCGTTTTTTTTGAGAGTAAAAACCGGTAATTTCAATATTATTAATTTTATGAGTAGCTGCAACACCTCTCATAAAACGATTTTCATCTACGGAGGTATAAGGTCTGATGCCAAGAGCATTCTTTTTAATATTAATGGCGTCGAAAGATTTTCCGAAGCCAAAACCCGACCATAGGTTAAGCCCTTGTCCAAACTGCAGGTGATAATCTCCAAGAGCTAAGGTGTGAATGCGGCCCACATTTCTCATGTAAAAATGAGCCGAGTAAAAATCGAAACCATGCTTTTGCGAACCTTTAAAAAATTCTTCCCCGGGGTCCTTTTCGGCGGTAACGCCTATGCTGACATTATTAAAGTATGTATATCTGTAACGCGCATATAATCGGTAAGGACTCCCGAGGTATCTGGCATTAGGATTTTCTGCCAGTTCTTCGGGGTCTATGGGAGCATAGCCTTTTTGCTCTTCAAGGACTTGCTGATATCTGATAAAAAGCTGACTTTGGCCCTGTTCGAAAAAATCGCTTAATGTCATCTGACGCGCACTGATATCCCTGGACACATACACAAAAGGCAGCAAATTCCGGATGGTTCCCATGTCGTAACCATCAATAGTTTGAAGCTCATAGATAGATAATAAGGGACCATTTAAACGAATATGTTCTAACAGATTATGTATTTGAATATCGTTCAGAAAAAAAAACTTTTGTAGTTCAAGTCTTGTAGCTCTGTTAAGATTTAAAGGATTTCTTAGATATACATTTAAATTGTCGAGTACTTCAGTAATTTCAATTTCATCATCAAGATTTTCAACGATATCCTCAATCCTTTCCTGAATGTTTTCTGTTTGTTGTGTTTCTACAGGCACCTGTGCATGCACCTTTGTTACCATTGTCCGGCCTATAAGTGCAGAACACAAAAAAAACACTACAAAAAACTCCAAGCTGTATTTTTGCATATTTGCTAATTGAACGTGTTGAAATTATACATTAAAGACAGTGCCGGAGTATAACCCAAAACATTATGTTTTGATGTACCAAAATCAAGTTTAAAATTTCGAAAATTCAAGCCAAAGCCAAATGAAAAGAGTGACGGATTAGATGCTACACCTGTACGCACATAAATATTTTCAACAATCTGGTATTCAACACCAAACCTGACTACTGCCGTATGATTGATATCCTTTTCAATTTCAGCAACCATGAGTGCGGCATCACTAAATGTATATCTCATCCCAAACTTAACTATAGCCGGGATGCGCTCTTCCACATAATCGGTAATTTTTACATTAATAGGATTAAAAATATGCCCCCCCAGGCTGATATTCTCAGAAAGTTTTGCCATAAGACCAATTTCAAAGGTAAAAACACCCTTACGCCCATAATCTTCAGCTATTTGTGTAAGCAAGTAATCCAACTGAACGCCAGCACTAAGATTCTCATTTAGATTCATAGCATAAGCCAGACCCACTTTGTTTTCGTTGTACAAATTGAAGCCGTATTGAGAAAGGCTTAATGCAAAAACGCCACTATTTACCGGAACGGCTACAGCACCGGCTTTAACACCCAATTCTTTTAACAGAAACTGATTTTCATAAGCCAGTCCGGCAGTTACAGACTCCAGCGCTGCCAGCCCTGCCTGATTATTAAAAGCACTCCAGAGGTCGCTATTTGTTACGGCTGCGCCTCCCATTGACACAGCCCTCCCCCCTCCGGGAAATATATCATGTGAAGCTTTCAAATCCAAAGTATGCACACTAAAGATGCAAAAAAATAAAAAAGAAAGTAAAATCTTATGCATTTTTTCAGTTCTTTTCAAACAACATTATAAAAAGCATAACAAACCTATAGCTTTTTTTTATTTTGAGTATAAAAATAATGATTTTTTCAAAATAATATGCTTAGCTTTGAATAAAAAAAATATGTCTAAAAAGATTGCTATACTCTGCTTTTTACTTACATTTATGCCTTTTTTTCTCTCTGCGCAGCATAAATACTGGGTTTTTCTAACAGATAAGGATGGGGTTGATTTTGACCCTATAAGCTATTTTGATATCAAAGCCATTGAAAGACGTCTGCTGCACAACATACCTCTGAACGACATTACCGATTACCCTCTTAACAAACAATATGTGAAGGCCGTAAAAGAAATTGCCGATACTTTACTGCAACAAAGCCGTTGGTTCAATGCGCTGGCTGTTTACGCATCACCGGAAGCGGCTGACAAACTCCTTGATTTACCTTTCGTTGACAGTATCAGCCCCATTAATTCCAGACTTCAACTGGCCTCTATAGAGCATAATGAAGTTCCTGAAGGTGCCTCTGAAATGAATCCTCAGCAGTTGGCATTTCTCAAAAATCAAACAACACACATGAACGGCAATCTGTTTCATGAGCATAACATTACAGGAGAGGGAGTACGTATTGCTGTTTTTGATGCAGGCTTCCCAAGTGTCGATACACATGAAGCTTTTGCTCATATTCGAGACAACAAACGGATCATCAAAACATGGGATTTTGTCAGGAACAGAGAAAATGTTTATAGGCACTCGGTGCACGGCACCAGTGTTTTATCATGTATTGCAGGTATTTACAACGAGATACCCATGGGTTTGGCAACAAATGCTGAGTTTTTATTGGCACGCACCGAGATGGTACTACGTGAACCTTTTTCAGAAGAAGAAAACTGGCTGGCTGCAGCCGAATGGGCTGATAAAAATGGAGCCCATATCATCAACAGTTCGCTGGGGTATCTTTACCATCGTTATTTTCCGGATAACATGGACGGTCGTTCATCTTTGGTTGCTCAAGCTGCACATATGGCTGCACGAAAAGGCATTTTGGTTGTTAATGCAGCCGGCAATGAAGGGCAATCGCAATGGAAAATTATCGGCACCCCAGCCGATGCCGATAGCGTTTTGTCCATTGGCGGCATTAATCCCGATACAGATTATAAGATAAATTTCAGCTCTTTCGGCCCGACAGCAGATGGTCGTATGAAGCCCAATGTTAGTGCCTATGCAAAAACATTAGTAGCTCAAAGAAAAGGAACCGGCATTTCTTTTGGCACTTCTTTCTCAAGCCCTCTGGTAGCAGGCTTTGCCGCATGTGCTTTACAAACAAATAAAAATCTTACAAATATGCAATTGTTCAGGGCTATCGAAAAATCCGGCCACCTCTACCCCTATTTCGATTATGCGCATGGTTATGGTATCCCACAAGCCGACTATTTCTTAAAAAGCAGCCCTGAACACGAAACAAGAGCTACTTTTGATTTTCAATTGGTGGATAATGAATTGACAATTAAAACAATAACATGGGACTATTCTGAATTTGAAAAAAGTGACACACAGTATAATAAAAAATCTATAAGCCAATCCGAAAATAATAATACACCAAGGTACCTGTATTACAACATTCAAAATCCAGATGGCAGCCTTAATGAATATTTTCTAATAGATATGCTTGATTCGAAAAGCATTTCCATAAACCTCGAAAATTTGAGCGCCGGGCAAATTGTAAATGTTATCTATAATGGTTATTACGACACATTTCATATTAAAAAATAAAATATAAAAGATTATGCGCATTTTATTAACAACAATAGTTTTTTGCATTTTTACTTACAATTCTTTAAATGCACAAGAGGTTTTGCTTCATGAAAATGTGGCAAGCGATACAATCACCCCAAAATTTGGGCCTAACCGTTTACATTTTCTTCATTTGTACGTGGATTATGCATTTTTTGTTGATGATGGAGAAAAGGGCGCTGCTGTTTTGCATGGCAATACTGCGCATCTGGATATAGGTTTTAGGTATAAATACAAAATAAGCAACTTCTATGCTATTGGAGGCGATATTGCCATTAACAGTACGCGCTTTCACCTTAAACAAAATGATAAAAAGATATTGCCCAATACCAAAATTAATGATAAAGAGCGTTATGATTTAACCACTTTACAATTAGGATTTTATAACAGGTTTAATTTCGGTAAAAGAGGCAACTTTTTGGGTTATTATATTGACCTCGGGGTGCATGGCTGCCTGCATACAAATCTAAGACATTTTACTGAAAATGAACAACCTAATGGTTTTATTGTAAGTACAACAACTTCCGGACTAGATTATTATGAACGTTGGGGATGGGGTTTACATGCACGCATAGCTTATAACCGATGGGTACTATCAGGAAGTTACAGGCTAAGCAATTTATTCAAAAAATCAGCAGCATGGCCGGAATTACCAAGAGCTTCGGTAGGTTTACAAATAGGACTTCATTAATTTTTAAAAAATTAAAAAATGAAAGCATTTTTTTTTAATCTTTGTATCTAAATCAAAAAATAAAAAACATGAACAAAAAAGGAACAGATTTTTACATTAAAGCAGGTCAAAGAGCAATGGAGTGGCACAAAGCCAATATTGAAAAAATGAAAAAATGTCGTTTTGACACCATTGCCGTTCACGGTATTTATTCTATGCAGGAAGCATTAAACTTTAATCAGGGGTCTATCATTGAACCCATCTATATGTCAACATCACAAACATACAGAGATTCCGATGAAATGGAAGCAGCATTGTCTTACCAAATACCCACCTGGTGCTATTCACGTATTGCCAACCCAAGCATGTATTACTATGAAGGTGTTTTAGCTTTGCTTGAAGGTTATAAGACGGGGCTCGACACCTCATGTATTGGAACAGCATCAGGAATGGCAGCCATTCAAAGTGCTGTTGACCCTTTCCTTGTTGTTGACAAGAAAAATCCAAACGCACCTATGAATTTCGTTTCTACTTGTCAGCTTTATGGTGGCACTTTCCAACAGTTTGCCATACGTAAAGACCAGGAAAAAAACATTGAATGGCGTAAGGTGCTTAACCCTACTGATATTAATGACTGGGCTACAAAAATTGATAAAAACACACGTTTTCTTTACGGCGAACTTCCAAGTAACCCATCTCAAGGGTTTTTCGACATCAAAATGCTTGCCGACCTTGCCCATAGTCATAACCTGCCTCTGATAATAGATTCAACTGTAGCGACACCAGCACTGCTTCGCCCTCTGAACTATGGTGCCGATATCATAGTACAGTCTGTAACAAAATCGCTTTTTACCAGTGGATTTGGTATTGCAGGTGCTGTTATTTCCCGAAAAAATATCACCTCAAACATTGAAAATGATGAAATGAAAGCCGATTTTGCAACATACCTTAAATTGTTGCCCAATCGTGATAATGGTCCTAATATTTCTCCTATGAATGCCATACTGGCACTTAACGATATGCGAACCATAAGAAGTCGTATGGATTTGGTAAGTAGAACCACCAAAACCATAGCAGACTTTTTGGTTACTCACAAACATATTGAAGGAGTCGATTATTTAGGACTCAACAACCACCCATTGCACGAATTAGCCAAAAAATATCTTTTCCTTGTGGATTCTGAACATGACGAGATGTACAAAGAAAAAGTAAACCGCTACGGACATTTAATGTCATTTCGCATAAAAGGCGACGCTCAGGCTACACGCAATGTATTTGATGCCTTTAACAGAATATACAGAGCCACTGATTTAGGAAGAATCAAGTCTGTAGCCACCATACCAGCCATTTCAACGCATCAGCAACAGGGCGAAGAAGGTAGAAAACTTGCTGGCATACCAGCAAACCTTATACGTCTTTGTGTTGGTGCTGAGCATCCGGACGATATTATAGAGGATATCAACCAGGCTCTTGAAGTTCTTGATGGAAAAAAATACCAGGTAACATTTCCCGAGTATTCAGCAGGTGGCGCCTCTTCAGGTAATTTTGAAAAATAAAATACCTCAAAATAATGAAACAAAATAAGTTATGAAAGAACCTATAAAATATTATTCTACCAATCTAAAAGCCCCAAAAGTAAGTTTTAGAGAGGCCTTGCTTAAGGGTTTGGCACCGGACAGAGGCCTCTATATGCCTGAAACAATTCCGACAATGACTGCCCGGGAAATAAACGCACTCAGCGGCATGCCCTATTACAAAGTCGCTTATGAAGTCACTAAAAAGTTTTTATATACAGAGTTGGCAGATGATGACTTATACAATATTGTTAAAAATGCTTATGATTTTGAAGTACCCTTAGAAAAGGTGCACGATGAAAAACACATCATGCGCCTCGACCAAGGGCCTACAGCATCTTTTAAAGATTTTGCCGCACGCATGATGGGACGCCTGATAAACTATTACTTAAAACAGGAAAACAGACGCCTTGTTATTTTAACAGCAACCTCAGGAGATACAGGCAGTGCTATTGCCAATGCTTTTTACGGACTTAACAATATTAAAGTGGTTGTGCTTTATCCGGAAAAAGAGGTCACAGCGCGCCAACGCAAGCAAATGACAACACTTGGTAAAAATGTGCAAATCATTTCAATAAATGGCAAATTTGACGACTGTCAGGCGCTTGTCAAGAAAGCCTTTTCTGACCATGAACTCGAATATCTGCACCTTTCTTCAGCTAATTCTATAAACATAGGCCGTCTGATACCACAAATTGTATATTATTTTTATGCTTTTGCCCAATTAAGACCCGGCAATGACAACGACAGCATTATTTTTTCTGTTCCCTCAGGAAACTTTGGCGATATGATGGGAGGTATGTTAGCAAAAAAAATGGGCCTTCCAGTTGAAAAATTTATCATTGCCACCAACGAAAATGACGAGTTCCCTATACTTCTTGATAAAAAAGTTTATAATAAAATCGAACCCTCAAAAAATTGTATTTCCAGTGCCATGAATGTTGGGCACCCCAGCAATCTTGCACGTCTGGTCGCTTTGTACGGTGGTGTGATGAACGAAAATGGACACATAAGCAAACAGCCGGATTATAATCTCATGCGCACAGATCTGTATGCAGTTAGTATTAATGATGAGCTTACAAGAAAAACTATCAAAAAAACCTACGACCACTACCAGGTGCTACTTGAACCTCATGGTGCCGTCGGGTGGGCTGGCCTTGAATGCTTTTTAGAAAAATATGGACAAAACTACAACAACAAAAAGCTTTTCGTATCATTAGAAACAGCACACCCCGCTAAATTCCCTGAAGAAATTCATAAAATTCTTAATCTTGATCCTGAGCTTCCACAAAGCCTTAAAGGACTTGACAAAAAACAAGAATTTATTGATAGCTGTAATAACAGCTATCAGGACTTCAAAGACTTGCTTAAGAATTCTTTTTGATATATCATCGTTTTTTTTATTAATTGTTTTCGTTTTTTTATTTAAAATTGTACCTTTGCTTTCAAGTTTATATAGTTAATATGTTTTTTTAACAGAAATCAGGTGGGTATATTAAAAATTTATATAGTAGAGGATGACACACTAACAGCAAAAATGCTGCATCATTACTTATCACTTAACCCTGATAATGATGTGAAAATTTTTAATACGGGGAAAGACTTTTTAAAAAATCTTGACAGTAAGCCGGATATCGTTTGTCTGGATTATTATTTACCTGACGAAAATGGTGATGAACTATTAAAGAAAATTAAAAAAAAATACCCTGAGCTACCGGTCATAATAGTATCTGCTCAACAGAAAATAACAACAGCTATAGGCTTACTAAAAAAAGGTGCGTACGACTATCTCGTTAAGGATGAAAATGTTAAAGAAAGATTGTGGCACCTTGTCAATCAGATCAGAAAAAATGAAAATCTTTCAAAAAGAATTAAAACCCTTCAAAGAGAAGTTGAAGAAAAGTACGACTTCAAAACGACTCTTTTAGGAGAAAGCCCCGCACTGAAAAAAGTTTACGAACTTATTGAAAAGGCTTGTCACTCAGATATTACAGTTTCTATTACAGGCGATACAGGTACAGGGAAAGAAGTCGTTGCGAAAACCATACACTATAATTCCAACAGAAAGAATATGCCCTTTGTACCCGTAAATGTATCGGCCATTCCAAAAGACCTTATAGAAGCCGAACTCTTTGGTCATGAAAGAGGAGCTTTTACAGGTGCTATAAATAAAAGAGCAGGTAAATTCGAAGAAGCTCAAAATGGCACAATTTTTCTTGACGAAATTGCTGACATGGATTTGGCAATGCAGGTAAAATTGTTGAGGGTACTTCAAGAACAACAAGTTGTTCGTATTGGAAGTAATAAGTCTATAAATCTTAATGTCAGGGTTATTATTGCCACGCATAAAAATTTAATTGATGAAGTAGCTCAAGGACGTTTCAGAGAAGATTTATACTATAGGCTTTTAGGGCTGTCCATTTTTTTACCACCACTTAAAGACAGAGGAAACGACTTAATCATGCTCACACAACATTTTATTAATGACTATTGTGAAAAGCAAAATATCCGCAAAAAGAAGATTTCCAAAGAGGCCTTAAAAAAACTAATGTCTCACGATTTTCCGGGCAACATCAGGGAGCTAAAGTCAGTAATTGAGCTGGCTGTTGTTATGGCTGATGGCAACTTTATTAAAGAAGAACACATACAAATTAAATACGCTTCTTTCTTTGACGAATTGCTGAGTAAGGAAATGACACTCGAAAAATACAAGCGCGAAATTGTAAAATATTTCATGAGGCAATATAACAACAAAGCCCGCATCGTTGCAGAAAAACTGGGCATTGGAAAGTCAACGGTTTACAGAATTATCGCCGATAAATAATTTATTTTTGGAGTGGCTTGAGGGCTTTGGTATTTCTAAAAAATAACAGCGCATCATAACGTTTCGGGACAATTGTTGGCACAAACTGCCGTGCATCAAACTGTGGGTTGTACACAACACCCACGGCTCTGTTTCCTAATTGTTGAGAAAATTCGTTATGCTTTCTGTCTGTTTCATCAAAAATCAAATAAAAAGAAGCCAGACCCGTACGATTAAGTCGCTCTTCCAAACTGTTGTTTACAGCCTTTGGTATTTTCATTTTTGAACGGTCACTACCCCAGTTTTCACCAGCCTTGACATAACCTTTGTAAGTAGTAAATCCAACCAAAAAAACCTCGTTATTACCAAAATAATCACGTGCCAACTGCCCTATATTAACCTGATTAGCTCGCTGCATATCAGTATAAGAAGCATCTCCGATATGTGTGTTGTGCGCCCACACGATGCCTTTGGATTTAGCCCCATACAGCTTTACTAAACGCTTGGTGGTTTCAAACATGTGTATGGCTCTTGCATTCCAGGAAGCTGAACTCAAACCCATAGCAGATTTTCTGTAAAACTTCTCTGCATTGCGAAAAACATAAGCGTTTTGTAAGGCATAAAAAAAATCTTCATCACTCATTCCTCGCATCATGTGTTTGTTTTCATAAAGCATATTTAAAACATCTTCTGTATTTTGAGAACAATTAACATGACCAGCTCCGGCATACCGTGCATACAACCAGCTGTCAGAATCAAAGGGTGCGAAACACTCGTAATGTTTTTTTGCTTCTTCAAATAAATTGGGATGAGCTGTAAAAAGAAATTCGAGTAACGCTTCTTTGGAGCGCCATTCATCATAAACATCCATGCCATAGAATCCAACTCTTTCATCTTCTGGAAGTTGCTCATTGTACGTACGCAACCATTCAGCAAGTGCTAAAACCTCATAATTCCCCCACATCCACTGCGGCCACCTGTCAAGATTTAGCAAAACTTCTTTAGCGCTTGATGCTGCTCCCGGAAGATTTTTTACGTATTTGTTAAGTGCATATAAGCTTGCAAAATCACCTTCAACAACGATAAAGTTAAAATTGTGTTCACTTATTAGACGACGGCTTATTGAGTCTCGCCATGCATAATACTCATGAGTTCCATGACTGGCTTCCCCCAATAACACAAGCTTTTTAGATGAAGCCTCGTGAATTAGACCGTCAAGGTCGGCCGCTTTGTGAAACGCTATAGCCTTTTCTTTTAGTAGGTCGTCAAGGTTGGCAGGAGGCTCTGAAGAAGCACAAGAATTGAATATAAAAAACAGCACCAAGATAGCAGCAAATTTCTTCATAAAAATAGTTTTAAATTAGAAGCATAAATATACGTTTTTTTTTTGAATTCATTAACTTTGTCATTTTCGCTTATCATTCAATATTGAAAGCACCTAATTGAACATTTAATGAAAATACTACATATATCTTCAGCATTATCGTGGAGAGGTGGTGAACAACAATTATTCAATTTGTGTACCACATTAAACTCCGTTAATGTAAATCAAATTGTGGCATGCCCCTTTGACAGCATTTTATATAAAAGGATTACACAAAAAAATATACCTACTTACAGATTTAAAAAACGCTCGGGCTTACTGCTGGGCTTAGCACTAAAGTTGAATAAACTTTGTAAAAATAATGACATTGATATTATACATGTACATGACTCTCATGCCCATACAGCTGCATATTTAGCAGCCATTTTGGGGAACAACACCAAAATAGTTGTCAGCAGGCGTGTTGATTTCAGCATTGGCAAGCATTTTTTATCAAAATATAAATACAACCATAAAAACATCAAAAAAATCATCTGTGTTTCCGATGCCATAAAAAATGTCATGAAAACAGCTGTAAAAAACAAAAATGTTTTATGTACCATTCACTCCGGCATAAATATGAATCGTTTCCCATCACATAATAAAACATACAAGTTGCACCAAATATGTCATTATAGCAAAGAGCATATTGTCATAGGAAATACATCTGCTTTGGCAGACCATAAAGATTACTTTACTTATATTGACAGCGCTGAATTAATATTAAAAGAAGTCCCCGAAGCCCGCTTCGTCATTATTGGCGGAGGAAATCAAAAAGAAGAAATCCAGAATTACATCACAGATAAAAACCTTCAAAATTACATCACTCTATTAGGTTACCGATCAGATGTGCCGGATTTGCTTCCAGACTTCGATATATTTTTAATAACCTCAAAAACTGAAGGTCTTGGTACATCAATACTTGATGCTTTTGCTTGTAAAGTGCCTGTTGTAGCTACCAAAGCAGGCGGTATTCCCGAAATAGTGATAAACAACCAAACCGGGATGTTGGCATCAGTAGGAAATGCCACAGAGTTGGCAGAAAATGTTATTAAAATACTTAACAATAACGAATTACGCAAAATTTTAACAACAAATGCGTTTGATTCTTTATCCGGTTATACTGTAGAAAAAATGTCTCAGGCCACTTTAAACGTTTACCAAAGTATTCTTTGAACCTGAAGTAAACGACCACCGTCAGAGACGGTGGCTTTAAGAAATACAACCCTCTAAAAGAGGGTAAAATCTTTGCGGTCTGACTCATTTTTCTTTTCTTCTGCTTCCTGATATTTCACATACCT
>PXBB01000030.1 GCA_003565735.1 Bacteroidales bacterium | reverse complement strand
TTTTTTTTGATCTTTTTTAAGCAATTCTTTTATGTCGAAATGTGCCGTGAAAAAAGTAGCATGAACGCCTGTATCAGTACGCCCTGCACCGGTTAGCTTAACATTTGTGCGCAGCAGTAAACTTAAGCATCGCTCTGTTTCCTGTTGAATAGAATTGGCGTTATTTTGGCTTTGCCAACCATGATAGTTTTTCCCATTGTACGACATGTATAAAAAAAAACGCTGCATATTTTTAGGCTGTTTTTGGATATTATTCAGCATGTTTAAGCAAAAAGACAAATATAAAAACATTTATTTAAAAAACATATACGTAAGACAGGTTTTGCATGGCATTGTTTTTAGAAATTTTAAGTATTAAGTATGCGGAAATTTTATAAATTTGAAAAAAAATAATTATAAAAAACAGATTGTATTATGAAAAAGTTTGCAGTAGTATTATCAGGATGTGGTGTTTATGATGGTTCCGAAATTCATGAAGCCACGCTTACATTAGTAGCCATAAAAAAACAGGGTGCAGACTATCAGGTTTTTGCGCCGGACATTTGGCAGCATCATGTTATTAACCACCTTACCGGAGAAGAGATGGCCGAAAAAAGGAATGTTCTAATTGAATCGGCTCGTATAGCAAGAGGTGAGATAAAGCCGCTTACAGATTACAATCCTGCCGATTTTGATGCATTGGTACTGCCCGGAGGTTTCGGAGCTGCAAAAAACCTGTCTTCTTTTGCCTTCGATGGCGATAAAATGCAGGTTAACGAATTGGTAGCCGAAAAAATTAAAGCCACTGCCGCAGCAGGCAAACTTATTGGCGCATTATGTATTGCTCCTGTTATAATAGCTAAAATTTTACAAGGCAGCGAGCTAACTATTGGCAACGACGCGGGAACAGCTCAGGCTATAAAAGCTATGGGCGGCAATCATTTTGATGCCCCGTCAGGTGCTGTAGTTGTCGATGAAAAACACAAAGTGTTTACAACGCCCTGTTATATGCTCGATGGTAACATTGCTCAAGTAGCAGCCAGCTGCGAAAATGTTATCAAAACAATGATGGAAAGCATGTAGGTATTTTAGCATCGCTTTATTAAAAAGTGGCATTTCTAACTGGTACTTTCTGCTTAAATCATAGGTTTCGCAATTTTGTTCACATTTATATCATTGTGAGCAAAAAAAAATCTTATATTTTTTTTGAAAACATATTTCTAATCGTTTAACTTTGTAGCGAAAGAACCGCATTAAAGAGGTGTTAACTTTTAAAATAAGCAATGATGTCAAATTCACAAAATGAAAAAGACCTTCAGACTCAGTCTGTTCGGCTTACGGGTAGCCATCTGGAGGAAATTATGCAACGCTATCATTATGACGAGGGGGTAAGGGCTATTGTAAAAAATGAAGGCTTATTGCCCACAGGTTTGTTAGGCAGGCTGCATAATGCATATCCTGAGCATTCGGGCATACTGGAATCCGCTGATTTTTTGTTCAACGACAAAAAGAATTATGCCGGTCTCAAAGGTTTCAGAGAAATAACAGCAATATTGAGTCGTAATGGTATTGAAATTGGGCATATAGAAGAACGCGAACTGTTCATAAAAATTTATCGTTTTATGGCTACCAGGCATGTCTTGAATACCATAAACTGGTCTAATTTTGCCAAAGACAGTGTTTTTCAATTGGTTTTTCCACAGCCCGGCATGGTAAGAGAGGACATTAAAAAGGCTTATTTTGCGGCACCTACTGAAGAAGCTAAAGAAAAGATTATCAAAGATTACATCATTAAAGAAACCAACCCGCATGATGGCAAGCAGAAAATTAACAGACCTGTTTTTAAAACGGCAGAAGGCACATACGAACTGCTTGAAGGTAGTCAGCATAAATATCCGCAATGCCAGCTTGTTTTTGATGTTCAAACGCAAAACTGCTTTGCTTTCTGTACTTACTGTTTTCGTCATGCACAGGTTAGAGGCGATGAGGATATGTTCATGCAAAAACATCCGGAGCAAATACATGCTTATCTGGCGCAGCACAAAGAGGTTACCGACTTGCTTATTACAGGTGGTGATGCCGGATTTATTAAACCGGAACGTTTCCTGGAATACGTCAAACCTATAGTTGAAGACCCGCAGCTTCAACATGTTAAAAATATTCGGCTGGGAACCCGCATTCTAACCTATGCACCTGAACTTATTATTTCGGATAGTTATACGCCCATGCTTCAGCATTTTCGTTATCTTTACGACAATGGTGTCCAGGTTGCTTTCATGGCTCATTTTTCCACCCCCAGAGAGGTTCTCAACCCCTCTACTATAGCGGCTATAAGAAGGCTGAAGAGTTATGGCGTTACCGTCAAAAGCCAAAGCCCTATTATGAACCATATCAGTATGTTTACAGACGAAAAAGGCGACGTTGATGTCGATAGGTCGGCACAAAACTGGATAGACCTGGGCCATATTTTTTCTATGTTGGGCGTGGGGTTCCATTCAATGTATGTGCCTCGTCCAACAGGTGAACGACACTACTTTACACAGCCTTTAGCAAAAATCAATGATATTTTCAGCAAAATATATCGCTCTTTGCCTTCTATCAGCAGACCATCACGTTTTATTACCATGACCATCTCAGCCGGCAAAGTATCTATACTGGGTACCGTCAACCTTAAAGGGCAAAAGTTATTTGCTCTGAAAGTCAACGAAGGCAGAAATATGACATGGATGGATCAGGTTTATCTTGCCGAATTTGATGACTCAGAAATTAATATTGACAAGCTTAAACCATATAAGGCCGATAAACATTTCTATGAGGATGAAGTTGAAGAAATTGAAAGAAGGCTTGAAATGTCTATTGAAAAGATGAAAAAAAGGGATTTAGAATAAGCAGAATATGTGGTTATGATAAATAAGATTGTTGAAACCTTAGAAGATGCTGTAGCAGTTATTAACGATGGTGCCACTGTATTGATAGGAGGATTTGGCGAAGCAGGAAGTCCTATAGAATTGATACACGCCTTAATAGATCATGGTGCTAAAAATTTAACTGTAGTTAGCAATAATGCAGGCAATGGTCATGTAGGACTGGCTGCACTCATTGAAAATAAGCAGGTCAGTAAAATGGTATGTTCTTTTCCGCGAACGGCACAGTCGGTAGTTTTTACAGATATGTATCGTCAGGGGCTGGTAGAGCTTGAGCTGGTGCCTCAAGGTACGCTGGCCGAACGTATTAGAGCCGGTGGTGCCGGCATTCCCGCTTTTTATACCCCCACATCAGTGGATACCCCATTAGCTGCAAACAAAGAAAAAAGAGTTATCAACCATGAAACATTTGTTTTGGAGTATGCCATTAAAGGGGATTTTGCACTGGTAAAATGTAAAGCTGCTGACAGATACGGTAATCTCGTATATAACAAAACGGCAAGAAATTTTGGTCCGGTGATGTGTATGGCTGCCAGACATGCCATTGTTCAGGCTAAAGAAATTGTGCCTGTTGGCACCTTAGACCCTGAATGCATTGTCACGCCCGGTATTTTTGTGAGTAAAGTTGTTGAAGTATCGAACCCCGCAGAAGAGTCACAACTTCTGAAAGAAAACAGGAGGTACCCATGGTAGAAATACAGAATATCAAACCCTGGAACAGAAACGAGATGGCTCAAAAAGTAGCAGCAGATATACCCGATGGTTCTTATGTAAATCTGGGTATTGGCATACCCGAGCTGGTAGCCTCTTTTGTTCCCGAAGGCAGGGAGTTTATGTATCATTCGGAAAATGGCTTGCTGGGTATTGGGCCGCCTCCCCAACCGGGGCATGAAGACCCTGAACTTATTAACGCCGGCAAAAAGGCTGTGACAGCAATACCTGGTGCTGCTTATTTCCATCATGCCGACAGTTTTGCTATGATTCGTGGCAAACATATTGACGTGTGTGTGCTTGGAGCTTTTCAGGTGTCGCAAAATGGAGACCTGGCCAACTGGTCAACGGGCGTGCCGGGCGGAATACCGGCTGTAGGCGGCGCAATGGACTTGGTGTCAGGCGTCAAAACCATATTTGTTATCACACAGCATACTACTAAAGAAGGCAAACCTAAAATTGTCAAAGAATGTTCATACCCCCTTACAGGTAAAGCGGTGGTAGATAGAATTTTTACCGATCTCGCTGTTATTGATGTTAACAAACGGGGCCTTTTTGTTAGAGAAATGGCTCCTGGTGTCTCTTTTGATTATTTACAGTCGAAAACAGAGGCCAAACTTGAGATATAATATTTTGTAATTAACGCACTAATTTGATTCATATCATGCCGACAAATAAACATGAAGCACTTTATAATGAAGCTTGCAATTACCTAACGGGAGGTCTTAGCCGTAATACGGTTTACCGTTATCCACACCCGATTTATGCCGCAAAAGCCAGCGGCTGTTATGTTACTGATATGGAAGGTGTTGAGCGTATTGACTTTGCCAATAATATGGCTGCTTTGATTCATGGCCATGCTCACCCTACCATAGTAGAAGCCGTTATTGAACAGCTCCAAAAAGGAACAGCTTATACCACCGGTACCGTCCCTGAAATTGAATTAGCCAAACACCTGAACAGCAGACAAAATGCATTTGAGATTATGCGTTTTGTTAATTCCGGAACCGAAGCTGTTATGGCTATGATGAAGGCTTCCAGAGCTTATACCGGTAAACCCAAAATAGCTAAGGCAGAAGGCGCCTACCATGGCACCTCCAACTTTGCCGAAGTAAGTCAGGCGCCCAACCCCGATAATTGGGGCGATATTGACAGCCCCAACAGCGTAGCTCATGTTCATGGAACACCTCAAGGTTTGTTGGATAATGTAGTCATTTTCCCTTTTAATGATATTAAACGTACATTAGCCATTCTCGACAGGCATGCCAAAGATATTGCATGTGTGATGCTCGACCCTGTTCCCCACCGTGTGGGCTTATGCCGCGCTGACGATGCATATATCGAAGCCTTGTACCATTGGACAAGAAAAAATAATGCCCTCCTCGTTTTCGACGAAGTGGTGACATTTAGGGTTAGTTATGGTGGTGGTCAAGAGAGTTACAAGGTGAAACCCGATATGACTGCCTTGGGGAAAATCATAGGCGGTGGCTTCCCGGTGGGAGCGCTGTGTGGTCGTGAGGATGTTATGAAAGTCTTAGACCCCAGGCAGCCCAAAATACCATTTCCACATTCAGGCACATTTTCGGCAAACCCCATAACCATGACAGCCGGACTAACAGCTATGAAGCTTTTCGACAGAGAAGCCGTAAAGAAACTTAATGCCCTTACGGATATTGCTGTAAAACAAATACGTGAAGCCATTAAACTGTCGGGCGTGCCTGCTTCTGTTACAGGTGCCGGCTCTATGTTCCGCATTCATCTACGACCTAACCCTCCTACCACATATCGTGAAGCCTACCGTACGCCGGATAGATTAGCACTCATACAGGAGTTGCTTGACTATATGCTTTACGAAGAAAAAATCATGTTTATCAATACCCTTTCTTGTATGCTCTCAACGGCTATTACTCAAAAGGAAGTTGACAGACTCAGCGAAGGTTTTTACCGCGCCTTATTAAATAAAAAAGACAAAATTATGGCTTTGCAAAAAAACACTTATTGATGTGTTTAATTATAAGCCATTAAACTGCATGATTCAGTTTGTATGTTTTTGTATTATAGTAAAAAAAACACAACTATGAACGGTGACCCCCATGTATATGAAACATTAGAAAAACTCAACATAGCTTATGAATATGTGCCCCATCCGCCTGCACCTACCATTGATATAGCTATGCAATACTGGGAAGGACACGATGCCCAACACTGCAAAAACTTGTTCTTTCGTAATCATAAAGGGAACAAACATTACCTGGTGATATTCGATTGTATGAAAAATTTATCCATTCAGGGTATCGAAAAAATGCTGAAGCAGGGCAAACTTACTTTTGCCTCAGAAAAGAGGCTGCAAAAATATCTCAAACTCAAACCGGGCTCCGTTTCTCCTTTTGGCTTGATTTATGACAAGGACAAACACGTTAAAATATTTTTGGATATCAACCTCAAAAAAGTTCAAAAAATAAGCTTTCACCCTAATGATAATACTGCATCATTAATAATTAGCTTCGAAGACTTTTTGAAATTTTTAAATTATACAGGTCAGCCGTACGATTTTTTAAATCTTTATTGACAGTTTCTTTTTA
>PXBB01000111.1 GCA_003565735.1 Bacteroidales bacterium | reverse complement strand
CCAAGTAATCTCACCACCCATATAGTGGGTAGCATTTACTTGTTTTAAGGGAATTAAAGCAAAACTAATTGCCAATACCATAATAAATTTTAAAAATTTCATAATTCTAATTATTTTAGTTGTTTACAAGTTATTAAATATTTTAATATTATTCTCAGAGCTATGCAGCACGAAATAAAGGCCTGTTTTTTTTAAACATGCACTAAAAAGACGTTAAGCAAAATAAAAAGTTGCTTTTTATTTAACTCAGATATATTGCAAATATAATAAAAAAAAATTATATTCCTGACAGTCAAATCAGAACATTCATTTTTTTTAGATAAAAGAAAAGTCATTTTTATTTTTTTTTGCTGAAAAAATGGAGTCCATACAATAACCTAACACCATATATTAAGCGTTTAAGGTTTGTTCTAAAAGAATACCACTGATGCGAAACAAATCAATTTCTATAAGCCTCATGGCATATTGAATTTGAAGAAGCTTCATGTTTGCATTCAAAGCGGTAACCTGTGTTAACCGAAGTTCATAACCATCAATGGTGCCTACCTGAAATTGTTGTTGGGCTATCAATAAGCTGGCTTGAGCAGCCTCAACACTACGCTTTAGGAGTTTTTTTTGGTTTTGGTAAGCATGGTATCTTTTAGTAAGCTTAATAATATCAGCTTCAAGTATAGCATTGATATCTTTTTCATTCAATAGGGCTGCTTGTTGTTCCAAAAATGTATTTTTCACGCTTGAACTTTTTTTACCACCATCAAAAAGGTTGAAGCGCACATTCACTCCAAACTGACTTCCATGACTTTGAGCTGATTCAATAATCCCTAATTCACTTGTTTGACGACTAAGACTATAATTTCCAAAAACATTAACCTGAGGCCATCTGCCGGCCTTTTCAATTCTGTAGTCGGCCTCAGCCAGCATACGCTCCAGTTGAGCACGCTGTAAATCGCGGTTATTTTTAGCAGCTTTTTCTATCAGTATTTGTGCATCATCAATACCCTGTAGTTCTAAAGCTCTATGATTGGTCAAAAAGCTTAAGCGTACATCTCTATTTATAAGCCTGTTAATCTGGATTTGCAGCTCATCAATATACATAATTTGTTGTAGTACAGAAGCGCTGTCGGCGTTAAAGTCCGTTAAAGCTTGATGGTAATACAACTTTTGGGAAGCACCTATTTCAATTTTATTTTTTTCTAAATTATATCTGAACGAAGACACCTCTAACAATTGACGAAAATAACCTAACAACAACTCTTCCTTTATGAGATTACAGTAAAGCTTTGAGAGGTCAGCAACTGTTTGTTCGATAAAAAACCTGGTATCTGTTTCACTCATAATAGCAAGAAGGTTAAGCTTATCACGTCTGGCAAACATACCGAATCCGTCGAAAACTACCCAGTCCACAGCAATCATAGCATTAGAATTACTGCTTTGTACATTTGTACCGCTTCTTGATTGCCCGGTAAAAAGATTTTGCTCAGAAGTTTGAATATTTCTTGATGATTGCCCAACAATATCAACTGTAGGCAAAAAGCCTGCATGACCCAAATTGTTAACATTTTGGGCCATTTGTTGATGCTTTGTTACAATTTGAATTTGGTAATTTTCTTCGAGAGCTTTTCTAATAATCTGCTGCAGTTCATATTTCTCCTGAGCAGGTGCATAAAAGTGTAACAATAGTATCGTCAATATGGCGGTTAGTTTATACATCTTCTTTTATGATTTGTTTTTTATTTTTTGCAGAGATAAATGTATATAATGCCGGAATAATGAATAAAGTGAGGATCAGTGAAAACAAAAGTCCTCCAATAATAGCAATTCCCATAGACACACGGCTGTTACCAGTACCACTAAAAGAAATAGCCAATGGGAGCGCCCCCAGAGCTGTAGCCAAGCTGGTCATTATAATTGGTCTTACGCGCTCTGATGCTGCATTAATAGCTGCATGGACACGACTTTGCCCTTCAAGTCTTTTTTGATTTGCAAATTCGACTATAAGGATGCCGTTTTTGGTAACTATTCCTATTAAAACAATCATTCCAATTTGACTAAAAATGTTCAGTGTTTGACCGAAAATCCAAAGAGCTATTAGCGCGCCGGACAGAGCCAACGGCACAGTAAGCATAATTGTTAAAGGGTCTCTGAAGCTTTCAAATTGCCCTGCTAAAGTAAGGTAAATTAAAATTAATGCAAAAACAAAAACTACAGCCAAATTGCCGGCACTTTCCGCATAGTCGGCAGAAGTTCCTGTAAGCGAAGTCAGAAAAGTCTCATCAAGTATCTGATCAGCAATTTCATCCATGGCATTGATACCATCACCCAAAGTATAACCCGGCGCCATAGAAGCAGATATAGTTGCTGAAGAATAACGATTAAAACGTAACAACTGAGGAGGCGTACTTTCGTAGCGCATATTTACAATATTATCAAGAGCGACCATTTGTCCGCTGTGATTTTTCACAAATACATTGGCAATATCTTCCGGGCGGCTTCTCTGATCTCTTTCTGCCTTAGTAAGAACGAAATACTGCTTACCGTTTTTAATAAAATAACCCACTCTTTGCTCACTGAAATAGGTTTGAAGAACTTCTGCTATGTCTCTGATACTAATACCCATATCAAAAGCCTTATCTCTGTCGATATCAAGAACTAATTCAGGTTTTGTAAAACGTAAGTTAATATCCACAACATCGAGTACGGGGTGTTGTCTTGCTGCTTCAAGAAATGGCGGAATGCACTCTTGTAGTCTTTGCAAGTTAGGGGCTTGTAAAACATACTGCACTGGCAAACCGCTTCTACCTCCACCTCCTATGGTGGGGTCCTGAACTACGAAAGTTTGAGCCATATTATAGCGTCTGACTTTCTGATTCAGCTCAGCGGCCAACTGCATTTGTGTCTTTTTTCTTTGGTCCGGAGACTTTAACATAATACGTAAAAAACCTGAGTTAACAGATACTGAAGCTCCAAAGCCCGGAGAGGTAACAGCTAAAAGGTACTCTTTTTCAGGCAGTGTATCAACCATGTGTAACAACTGCAACATATAATTGTCCATCATCTCATAAGAAGTACCTTCGGGAGCAGTAATAACAAACCTTAAACGGCTTTTATCATCAAGAGGTGCCAATTCCGACTGAAGCGTATTCATAAAATACCATATCACGACCGCCAGTAATAGCACTATAGGCACAGCAAGGTATTTAACCCTCATAAAAACAGTAAGCCATTTTTTATAATTAGAGAGAATATAGTCAATGGGTTTGCGTATAGGTTCTAAAAATTTATATGTTTTGGTTTGCCCTCTCAGCAATCTTGAGCACATCATAACCGTAAGAGAAAGTGAAATAAAAGTAGAAATAATGATAGCGCCTGCTACTACGGTAGCAAACTCGCGAAACAATCTTCCCGTAAGACCACTCATAAAAAATATGGGTAGAAAAACACAACAAAGTGTTATTGTGGTAGATATAATTGCAAAAAATACTTGGCGAGAACCTTTAAAAGCAGCCTGGAACGGTTTCATCCCTTTTTCTACTTTAGCGTAAATATTTTCCATCATCACAATGGCATCATCAACCACCATTCCCGTAGCTAAAAGGAGCCCCAGTAAAGTAAGCACATTAATAGAAAACCCGGCGGCATAAAGTATGGCAAAACTACCAATAAGAGATACAGGGATGGAAATTACGGGAATTATGGTGGTTCTTAAATTTCTTAGAAAAATAAAAATGATAATAAGCACAAGCATAAAAGCAACAATTATTGTGAACTGTACATCCCTAATGGAACGCCTAATACTATCAGTAATATCCAGACCGACACCGGTAACGATATCTTGAGGTATTTCATTTTTCAAGATTTCTACTCTTCTGTGCGCTTCATTGACAATTTCAATATAGTTAGCTCCTGGCTGAGGTTGTATGGCTACACCTACCATTGGAATGCCCTCATTCCCTCTAAGAATTGATTTATCGTTAAGGGCGCCCAGTTCTGCCCTTCCAATATCTCTAAGCCTGACAACACTCTGTCCTTTACGGACAATAACCATGTTTTCAAACTCCTCTTCTGTATTAAGACGGCCATATGTTTGAATGGTTAAATACCGGCTGTCACCTTCCACCTGACCTGAAGGCAGTTCGACATTTTGAGTTTGTAAAGCATTTCTAATATCAGTTGTTGTTATTTCAAAAGCATTCATGCGATCGACGTCTAGAATTAGACGCATGGCATACTGCTTATTACCCCAAATGAAGGTTTGACTTACCCCCTCGATAGTTTGCAGTCGTTCGGCAAATATGTTTTCTGCTATTTCAGTTAGTTCGAGAAGGTTTCTTTGTCTGCTTTGTAATGTTATGGCTAAGATGGTCTGTGCATCAGCATCAGCTTTAGACACAACAGGGGGGTCGGTATCGGGTGGCAATCGACGTACAGCTTGCGACACCCTATCGCGAACATCATTAGCGGCATTATCCAAATCCATGCCTAACTCAAACTCAACCCTTATGGTGCTGCGACCTTGAGAGCTGATAGAACTGATAGTTTTAATACCGTCAATTCTATTGATTTGCTGCTCAAGAGGTTCTGTTATCTGCGATTCTATTATATGGGCATTAGCTCCCGGGTAGTCAGTTCTAACTGTAATAATTGGAGGGTCAACACTGGGGTACTCGCGCACACCGAGTGTAAAAAAGGCCACTGCTCCAAAAATAACAATGGCTATGGCAAATACCATTGTTAATACAGGTCTTTTAATACTCAGCTCCGAAAGAGTCATCTACAATATCTATTCATTAGTTTTTAAATGCGTAAAGTGCAATTCCACACCTTCTCTAATTCCCATCAACCCTGTAATAACAACGGTGTCGCCGGCAGATACACCCTGGGTTATTTCAATCATATCACGGGTATGCGCTCCGGTTTGTACTACTTGTTTTTTAACAAACCCCTTGTGGGCTTTATAAATCACCTGATTGTGCATCTCCGAAATAATAGCCTGTGCGGGAATAAGCAGTGCTTCTTCACTATGAGAAACTGTAAAAAATACCTGCACAAAATCACCGGGCAAAAAACTAAACGACTTATTATCAAATCTGGCCCTGACTTGCAGGCTTCTGGAGCTTTCATCTATAGCAGGCAAAGTGGCATAAATAACTGCTGTTACAGTATCAGTACGTGCAGCAGACATTATCATTACTTTTTGTCCGGGTTTGGCTAATGCTGCATACTTGGCAGGCACATGAAAGTCAACCCTAAGGATATCGTCCTTCAAAAGGCGGGTAATAACAGAACCTTGTGAGAGATAAGCTCCCAAACTGAAATCTCTCAATCCAAGCCGACCTGCAAAAGGGGCACGCACCTCAGAAAGATCTATCAAGACATCCAGCTCTTCTATCCGGGCTTTCAAATTATACAATTCCGATTCTACCCGCTCAACTTCCTGACGGCTGACACCTTCAACTTTTAAAAGCTCTTCCTTGCGTTTCAAATTGTTAATTACTGTTCCTTTAGTGGCTTCCAAACCTTTCTTCTGAGCCTTTAACGAACGGTTGTCAATAAGCACAAGCAAATCGCCTTTACTTACATTTTGCCCTTCTTCAAAAAAAACACCTTTGACAAGCCCACTTACAGGCGTTTTAATTTCTACATCCTCAATGGCCAGCAAATTACCAGTCGCACGGATAGATACTGAAAATGTGTCGGGTTGAACAATAAAGCCCTCTGCCTCAAGCCGGGCTATGCCTGCATTCCGATTGTTGTTGTCCGTTTGCCCACAAGATTGTAACTGAAAAAAATAAATTGCTGCAAATATAATTATGAGCGACAGTATAAGTTTTAAAACACTATTTTTCATTACTTTATTTTCGAAGAGCAAAGATAGAAAAAAAATATCATACCGATGGATGTGGGGGGAGTTGTTCTAGGAAACATGCAAAAAGTATTGCATACTTTACATTTTTGATTTTATTATTTAGAACTATTCAAAATAATTTTGTATTTTTGCACTCAAAATGATTTATTAAAAATGAATAAAAGGGGATTTCTAAAGGTATCGGGAATGAACTGTGCCAATTGTGCAATGGGCATAGAGCAACATTTAAAAAAACATGGTATTCACAATCCGGAAGTTAATTTTGCTACGGAGGAAGTTCGTTTTGATATAACTGATGCACAAACACGCCAAAAAGTTATGAAGTTAATAGATTCTCTGGGATATAAATATGATTCCGGAGAAGGCAAATCTCAGTCTTTTTCCTTTAGTCTGAATATCACACAAAAGTTTTTCATATCATTGACGTTCACGTTGCCGCTATTGCTGTCGATGTTTTTACCCTGGGCATTGCTGCATGATATGTATTTCCAACTAATACTTACACTTCCTGTATATACTATAGGTTTCTTTCATTTTGGATTGAGTGCATATAAGTCTTTGAGAGCAAGATATGCAAACATGGATGTGCTCATTTTTACGGGTTCTAGTGCTGCATTTATATACAGCTTAATAGGCACATTGGGCCATATGGGTCATGATTACATGTTTTACGAAACAGCAGCCAGTATTATTACCATCGTATTATTTGGCAATTTAATTGAACAGCGCTCGGTAAAAAAAACCACCAGTGCTATTGACGAACTTTTAAAGCTCCAGCCCGAAAAAGCTTTAAGAATTATCAGCGATATACATTCCGGTTCGGAAAGTATAGAGGAGGTGAAAGCTACGGATATAGATATGGGAGATGCCATACTTGTAAACGAAGGTGATAAAGTGCCGACAGATGGCATCATTTATTGGGGAAAAGCTTCTGTAGATGAGTCTATGCTTACGGGTGAAAGCATTCCTGTATTTAAGCAGAAAGACGACAAGGTTATTGCCGGCAGTATTGTTGCTCAAGGCAATATCAAAATTAAAACCTCAGCAATAGGCGAAGATACGGTATTGTCAAAAATAATTGAACTTGTAAAAAATGCGCAAAGTCAAAAACCCCGTTTGCAAAATCTGGCAGACAAAATAAGCAACATTTTCGTCCCTATAGTAGTAGGGGTTGCGCTATCCACATTTGTGTTGTCTTTTTTTGGACTTGGCATTGAGTTAAAAGCAGCCATCATGCGTGGTATTGCTGTATTGGTAGTAGCCTGTCCCTGTGCTTTAGGTTTGGCTATCCCGACAGCTGTGGTGGTAGGTGTAGGAGGCATGGCCAAGAAAGGAATTCTTATAAAAGGGGGTATTACCATAGATCGTTTTGCGAAAGTAAAAACTGTTGTTTTTGATAAAACAGGCACTCTTACGACCGGGCGCTTTCGCATTAAAAAAATACATGCACAGCCATCACAAAAAGCCTATATCGAAAGCATATTGCTGGGGCTTGAAAAGTATGCTACACATCCCATAGCCAAGTCTATTGTAAAAGATCTCACAGCAGCCCGCGTCAAACCAATGGTGTTCAACAAAACTGAAGTCATTAAAGGCGTAGGCATGGTAGGATGGGACAATGACAACAACAAATTTGAAGTAGGCTCAGTACTTATGGTGAATGGCACCACAGATAAAAATACCCACAACATATATGTCCTTAAAAACCGACAAGTCATTGGTGCTGTAGATATTGAAGATGACATTAAAGCTGATGCAAAACCGCTGATAGATTTCTTAAAAAGTCGGAACATAAAACCCATAATGCTTAGTGGCGACAGTAAAAAAAACTGTATGGATGTAGCCAAAAAGCTGGGCATAGATAAAGTATATTACGAGCGCATGCCTGAAGAGAAACTGAAAATAATAAAGATGCTGGATGCGCGTGAGCCAACGGCTATGGTGGGCGATGGTATTAACGACGCACCTGCTTTAGCTCAGGCAGGGGTGGGTATTTCTTTAAGCAATGCCACCCATGTAGCTGTTGAATCGGCTCAAATTATTCTTCTTAACGGCCATTTATCATTACTCAAAACAGCTTTTAATCACAGTAAAAAAACATTGTTAACTATCAAGCAAAACCTTTTTTGGGCATTTTTCTACAATGTCCTGGCAATCCCATTTGCAGCTGCCGGTTACCTCACGCCGTTGATTGCTGCCCTTGCCATGGCTTTTTCTGATATTATTGTGGTTCTTAACTCTTTAAGGCTTAAAATACGTCTAAAATAAAATGGTCAGTCGTGAAAAACAGATTTTAAAACTTCCGCAGATTTAACGCTTCCCATCCCTTCGAGATGTATTTTATAGTAAAGTAAAATTTTTTGCAATAACTGTTGCCTCAACGAGCCATTTAGCATAAGCTTATTGGTATTATGATAATCGCTGTGGAGCAGTTTATAAAATGACGTACTTAGCGGCTGTTCTATACAGGCAGAGTGTAGTGGCTTCACAGAACAAAAACGACCCTCAACCATATCAAAATAGCGCACATTTTCCAACGCAGCAGATTTAGGATAAAAGCCCAAAAACTGTGTCAAATGAATCAAAAAAACCAAATGATAGTCTGCGTAGTTACGCTCCGCCACATCAAGTAGTTTTACAAAGTGCCTGATAAAGCTGTATAGTGCCGCATTAGGTTCTTCCTCTTTAACAGCCTTATAAAGTATCTCAGCAACAAATAAGGCCGCCGTACTTTTAAAAACATTATGAGGTACTGTTAAGAGAGGCTCCTCGCAATGCATCTCTTTAATACGATTCAAATTTTTGTTTTCCTTATTATAAACGACCAAGTCAAGCATTGTAAGAGGTTGATACAAAGCCATGCGTTTTTTTCTACCTTTGGGTGTATTTATCAAATATGATTTTATGCCGAGTTGCTCTGTATATATTCTGCAAATTAAACTGTTTTCACTATATTTCAAGGAGTTAAAAACAATGCCTTTCGTTGCAACCAGCATAGTATTTTAATTAAGGAATAGTATTTTTGTCACATAGGTTTCCGACCCGTCATCATTGCTGCAAAACACGAGATATACGCCAGAAGCCACCCTTTGGCCATTCATATTTCTTCCGTTCCAAATAGCCTGACCGCCTTGTGATATCGTAGAGTAAACCAGGTTGCCGCTGACGTCAGTAATTTTAACATCCACATCAGTCAGCAAGCCTTTTACAGCGATAAAGCCATTGTAGTCAGGCCTTACAGGGTTAGGATAAGCATACACATCCTGAAAAGAATCGTTACCAGCTGTAGCGGTACCTTTATAAGACACGATACCTTTAGCTGTGCCAAAATAAACTTCACCGGTTTGATGATCTATAGCAATATCATTAATGATATCGGAAAAAAGAGGGCTGTTGCTTTCATTAAAGTGCAAGAGCTGCTGTGTGCCATCACTGGAAACCAGAAACACCCCCGACGAAGCTGTACCAATCCACTTACGGTTGGCTCCGTCAACAGCTATAGCAGTGATAGTCTGAGATTCCAGAAGGTACTGATAATATCCACCCAGTTCGACAAGTATTTGTTGCGCATCAAAACTGTTCCCGCTAAACACATTGCCCGGGGAATAAAACACAGCGATTCCTTTATCAGTTCCCACCCATACTTCGCCATTTCTATCAACAGCAAGAGCGGTAACAAGATTGCTGGGTAAATAGCCATTACCAACTGCTGTCGTAAGTCTTTTAGCCTGATCATCGGCTGTATATTCGAGGGTATTGTTATGATTAAAGACAAGGATTCCTCTACCTCTGCCAATAACAGCCCACTTTTGATTGAAATGGTCAATAACAACATCGCCAACAACATCCTGATTCACATGTTCCGGAAATTCGAATGTCAGCCATTTGCCATCAGGTTTCATAACAGAAAGCGCATTGCTGACATTTGAGTTGGTTACCCATAAGTTGTTTTGATTATCGAAAGCCAGACCACTTACACCTATCCAGTAAGAAGTAGGGGCTGATGCCAGTGGGCTGTTAAGGTCTGTGTAAATATTCACGAGCTGATCATCGTAAAACTCAAGTAAGCCTCTTCGCCAGGAAGCAGCAAAAAGGCGATTTTTATCGCGCGGGTCGGTGATAACATTAACAATATCGTGAATGGAATCGAGCGCAGGTATATTTCTGGCATTTATAGAGCGCCACCTGTTGTTTTCAAGTAAAAAGATACCATCCTGATTCCACAGGTTGGCCCAAGTAGAAGAATGCCTCAAGCCGGGAGCTACACTCAGTTGGCCATCACTAACATGCATTTTATAAACATTATTGGTACGGGGTCCATCAGGCAAAATGGCCTTGTTAGATTGCTCCCATTCATAAAAAATTAATCCGAAGCGGTTATCGGCAATCCAAATAACACCGTGTTCATCAGTGAGGGCGTAACGCGGTTGGGCATAAGAGCCTTCGTAGTTCCATACGCCTCGCACCATATCCAGATTTTCATTATACGTTTTTACATAGTAATCATAACAAATGGATAAACGCCCATTAGAAATATTTATGGCATGAATTTTTGGATTAAGGTCTGTATCCATCAAGTGCCATTTATCATTTTCAAAATACATCAAAGTGTCGCCATGGTTGCCCTGCCCGGCCTTGTTGACAAATAAGCGTCCGGCAAAATAGGCAATATCTTTGTACTTTTTATTACTAAGCGTAGTATCCTGTTCCCAGTAATCGAAGCTGGCCAAATTAGGCGCATTTTTCTCGGCCCAAAAAACGCCCATTTCGGTGGCTGCCATAAAGTGCGTGTCGTTCTGGGCTAAGTTAAAAACTTCAATATGAGCCCCTTCAGGACCTATGTGAAAAGTACTTCTTATTTCATGTCGCATAAGGTCAAGTTGTATAATACCAAAGCCTGTACTCAGATATGCAAAATTACCATCAAATGTTATCCTGTTAATATTTTTTCGTCCCGGAATATTTTTTCTAAAAAGATCAGGAATATTAACAATCCTGTTGTTTACCAGCAAGTCAATGTTTGAGTTTTCGTAAGCAATGACAAGTGTGTTTGTATTTTCATGATATTTGATTGCTCTGATACTTATATCACTCAGGCCATTAATTTTAGTAAGACGGTTAATGCTGTTGTCGCCTTTATTAAAATAAAAAAGATTGGAACGCGTGGCACAATACACTCTATTTCCCGCTAAAGCCACAGCCACAGCCGAACGATATGATGTATGGTCGCGCCATTGTCCTATAGGAACACTTTGTGAGTGCACTAGAAACGGCAATAAAAAGAAGACGATGGCGAGAACTTTTAATAACAATTTTCTTTTTATCATTCTTTTTTACTGTAAATTATGATTTATTAACTTGTTTTTGTAAGTTTTATTTTATGTTTGACCAAAAACCATTGAGTAGCATAACATAATTTCAGGCAATAAATGGATATCTTACAAAAAGCGTTTTTGCAATAACATATTATCAGCAATTACGAGGGCTGTCATGGCTTCAACTATTGGCACCGCTCTTGGAACGGGGCATACATCGTGGCGGCCTTTAATACTTACAACCTTTTGCCGACCTTCCACATCTATTGTTACTTGCCTTTTTTTAATGGATGAAACCGGTTTAAAAGCCACGTCAAAATATATATCCTGACCATTTGAAATACCTCCCTGGATGCCACCGGAAAAATTTGTTGATGTTGTTATTTTGTTTTTTACTACTTTGAATGCATCATTATGATCTGACCCCTTCATAGAGGCGGCTTCGAAACCTGTGCCATAGGCAAAACCTTTGGCAGCCGGTATGCTCATCATAGCATAAGCCAAACGCGCTTGTAATTTATCAAAAACCGGTTCGCCAAGGCCAGGTGGCAAACAACTGACAACGCATGTTATTGTGCCTCCAACAGTATCTCCTTCTTTTTCAACAACTTTTAAGTAGTCTTCTATTTCATGGCTTGTTTTTATATTCGGGCAAAACAATGGAGGACTTGCTTCAACGGATGGACAATGCTGATAATACGGCTGTTTTAAGGCTATAGGCCCTATTTGAGATATAAAAGCTGTTATCCTGACCTTGCTTTCCTTAAGAAACATTTTTGCCAGCGCACCACCGACAACACGAGCAGCTGTTTCGCGCGCTGAAGCTCTGCCACCCCCTCTGTAGTCGCGGATTCCATATTTCTTATGGTAAGTGTAATCGGCATGAGAAGGACGGTAAACATCCTTTAGTGCAGCATAGTCTTTACTTTTAGTATCAATATTATTAATAATGAATCCGATAGGAGTTCCCAATGTTTTATTATCGCATATACCCGACAAGAAACGTACTTCGTCAGCTTCTTTTCTGGGGCTTTCGAAAGAAGATTTTCCCGGGCGCCTTCTTTGCATGTCATGAGCAAGCAACTCATTGTCAATTTTTATTTGAGAAGGCAATCCGTCGAGAACACCTCCAATACATTCGGAGTGTGATTCACCAAATGTTGTCAAACGCAATATTTTACCAAAAGTATTACCGGGCATAAACTGTCATATATGTTACAAATGCAAAGCTTTATTTATGTCTGCACTAAAATCTTTCATTTTAGGGTGATAGAACTCATTGGTTCGGGAATTATACTGGTAAGGAGCAGCCCATTTCGCTTTATTTTCTGTCAGTTGCTCAATAGCATCAAGAATATAATCAAGTTCTTTATCGCACATTGTAGGGTGAAGCGACATTCTTACCCACCCGGGCTTCTCGGATAAGTCTCCTGATGTTATTTTAGAGGTAATAGCTCTTGAATCTTCATGGCTGACATTGAGCAAATAATGTCCATAGGTTCCTGCACAAGCACAACCACCCCGCACCTGAATACCAAAATGATCATTAAGTAAGCGTACCGCCAAATTGTAGTGCAAATCATCTATATAAAAAGACAGCACGGCTAAACGTTCTCTTTTTTCATGAGCCAAAATATTTAATTCCTTTATACCATCAAAGCGATTAAAAACTTTTTTAAGCATCTGGATTTCCCTATCATGAATTTTTGCTGGTTCCATTTTATCTTTCAAATCTACACATAGTGCTGTTCTAATAGCTTGAATAAAACCGGGAGTACCACCATCTTCACGTGCTTCTACGTCATCAACATATTTGCGCTCGCCCCATGGATTAGTCCAATCGACGGTCCCACCACCGGGATTATCAGGTACAGCATTATGATATAATTCGGTGTCAAAAATTAATATGCCTGAAGTTCCCGGACCACCTAAAAACTTATGAGGCGAAAAGAAAATGGCATCAAGTTTTTGCGTCTCTTTGGCCGGATGCATGTTAATATCAATATAGGGTGCTGAAGCAGCAAAATCTACAAAGCACAAGCCGCCATATTTGTGCATTATTTCAGCCATAGCATGGTAGGGTGTTTCTATGCCGGTAACATTTGAACATGCCGTAAAAGAACCAATTTTGAGCTGCCTGTCGCTGTACGATTTCACGGTATCTTCTACCTTATTAAGGTCTATCAAAAGGTCATCACCCGGAGGTATAACAACAACATCTGCATATGTTTCAAGCCATGATGTATGATTAGAGTGGTGTTCCATATGGGTTATAAAAACCACGGGACGCTCCTTTTCGGCCAGACACTCTTTGTGCGTCATACGTCCGCAATATTTTAAGCCGAGTATTCTTTGAAATTTGTTGACAACAGCAGTCATTCCAGAGCCAAAGGATATAATAGCATCTTTTTCTCCGGCATTTACGTGCCGTTTAATATTTTCAAGTGCCTGGTGGTAAGCCTGCGTCATAAAAATACCTGTATCACTTGACTCAGTATGTGTGTTGGCAAGCATTGGACCAAACTCTTGTGCAATTCTTTTCTCAATAGGGTCATACAAACGTCCGCTGGCTATCCAGTCTGCATAATATAAGCGCTTACGGCCATAAGGGGTACTGATTCGATGCTTATGACCAATTATTTTTTTGGCAAAAGAGTGAAAGTGTCTTTCTAAACTGTTTGAAAACATTTTGATGATGACATTATTATTCAGCAAAAATAAACTAAAAAAGTTTATAAAAATACTGCAATGGCGTTTATTTTCATTTCGACCTGAATAATTCATTAACAGCAAAGTTTTTTTTTTAATTTTGCATCATTTTTAAAATTTAAAAGCAAAACAGAAGCAGTTTCTTTGAAAAGCACCACAAAGCTGACAGTAATAACATATTCGTGAAAATAATGATAACAAGTCACAAATTAAGCCCTAAAAAAGTTGTTTTTCAGAAGCTTATGATAAGAAAAAACATGATACAATATATCTTTAAAGCAATCGTTAAATAATTTTAAAAATTGTTAACATAAGTAAATGATAGAATACATTGAAGGCAGGGTATCAGAGCGGAATCCTGCATATATAGTAATAGATTGTAATGGTATTGCATATTTTATACACGTATCCCTAAATACTTTTACTCAAGTTAAAGAAGCCAAGCATTTAAAGTTGTTTATACATCAGGTTATCAGGGAAGATGCGCATCAGCTTTACGGATTTTACGACTCCGAAGAACGTAAAATTTTCCGTCATTTAATCAGTGTATCCGGCGTGGGCGCCAACACTGCACGCATGATTTTATCCTCATTAAGTGTTTTTGATGTTCAGAATGCTATTTTATCCGGGAATGTAGCAACATTGCAAAAAATTAAAGGCATTGGCAGTAAATCGGCACAGCGCATTATTGTTGATCTAAAAGATAAAATCAGCAAGCAGGACTTTACGGCAGAAGCTACTGACACTCAGTTTACTAATATTAGAGAAGAAGCTGTTTTAGCATTAAGCATGTTGGGGTTTACAAGATCAGCTTCAGAAAAAACTATTGATAAAATTTTAAACAATAATTCTTCAGCAATAACTGTTGAAGAATTACTGAAACAAGCTTTGAAAAATCTTTAATTATTTGACCCTTTGGAAAAGATAATCACGTATATATTAAGATTTAACCTTTTTACATTTGTAATAGCCGTTTTTTTTAGTTCTACTGCAAGTGATACCTATAAGCACAGTGTTTTTCTTGCCCCCCCCCCACCTGATACAACAGGCCAGGACACAACTATTATATTGCCCTACCCTTTTACCGAAGAAACAGGCGGCTTGTATCTTGACAATCCGCCAAATATCACCACAGTAGTTGAATACGATCCCGAGACCAATACTTATACCATAATTGATAAGGCAGGCGGCAGGCCTGTTTCACCTCCAAGGCTTAAAACCTTTGAAGAGTTTCAAAACTATGATATGGATAAAGCTTTACAAAATTACTGGCGCGAAAAAACACGCACTACCGGACAGCAACAACGCCAGGGGCTTATTCCTGAAATTAATATTGGTGGCGAAGTATTCGACAGAATTTTCGGCAGTAGTACCATTGACATACGTCCGCAAGGTTCTTTTGAATTAATTTTTGGGATCAACTCCATAAACCGCGAAGACCCCGCTTTGGACGTTAGACAACGTAAAACTACCAACTTCGACTTCGACATGAAGATACAGATGAACGTAACTGCCAAAATTGGGGATAAAATTGACTTTGGAGTCAACTATAATACGGAAGCCATGTTTGATTTTGAAAACAAAATGAAACTGGCTTATGAAGGCGAAGAAGATGATATTATACAGCTGATTGAAGCAGGTGATGTTACGCTCCCACTACCAGGAACCCTTATCACAGGGAGCCAGACTCTTTTTGGTTTAAAATCTGAGTTGAAGTTCGGACACACCACTGTTACCAGTATTTTTTCGCAACAAAAGAGTGAGACTTCTACTATAGAAGTGTCAGGGGGTGCGCAAATTACCCACTACGAAATAGGTGCAGATGAGTATGAATCTAACAGGCACTTCTTTTTAGGTCATTTCTTTCGAGACGGCTATAACAGAGGACTCGAAAACTTGCCCATCATCAGTTCTAATGTCAACATTACCAAAATTGAAGTATGGCGTACTAATATTGGCCCTGCAACCCGGGAAAACAGAAACATTGTTGCTTTTATGGACTTAGGTGAGTCTCAGCCGCATAATGATTTGATATCTCCCTTTATGATGCCTGCCTACCCCGACAATAATAAAAACAGTTTGTACGGCATGGTTAATAACTCAAATGTAAGAAATATTAACCAGGTCAGTTCGCATCTTTCCGGAGCACCTTTTTATTTTACGTCAGGCGAAGATTACGAAAAAGTTGAAAACGCCAGGAAGTTATCTCCTAATGAATACACATTTAACAGCAAGCTGGGTTTTATATCATTAAACTCATCACTTAATGCCGATGAGGTGCTTGCAGTTGCTTTTCAATACACCATACTCGGCGACACCAACACCTATCAGGTGGGTGATTTTTCCAATGAAGGTATTGATGCCCCACAAGCGCTAATTCTAAAACTTTTGAAAAGCACTTCGGTAAATACTGAGCTCCCACTGTGGGATTTAATGATGAAAAATGTTTACTCTATTGGCGCTTTTCAGGTCAACAGAGAAGACTTCAGGCTTCATGTATTGTACACAGGCGATGATACAGGTATCCCTACGGGATATATCTCTGAAGGTGCCATCAGCGGAAAGCCCCTTATCAGAGTTTTAGGACTTGACAGGCTCAATAAGCAATTAGACCCTGTTCCCGATGGTGTTTTTGACTTTATTGACAATGCTGCTACAAGTGGCGGAACTATTGAATCCCGTAATGGACGTATATACTTCCCTGTGCTAGAACCTTTTGGTAAAGACTTGCGAAAGACCTTCGATGACTCTCTCATCGCTGAAAAATATGTTTATGAAGAGCTTTACCGCATGACTAAAACTGAAGCCCAGCAGTTTCCAGAAAAAAACAGATTTACCATAGGTGGTTATTACAAATCGGCCGGAGGTGCAGAAATTCCCCTTAATGCCATGAATGTACCCCAAGGCTCAGTTAAAGTAACGTCGGGAGGTATTCAATTAACGGAAAACGTTGATTATACCGTTGACTACACCTTAGGACGTGTTAAAATTATTAATGAAGGTATTTTAAATTCCGGTGCACCTATCCAGGTTTCTCTTGAAAGCCAGTCATTATTTAATCTGCAAACCAAAACGCTTACCGGAACACATGTCAATCACCGATTCAGCGACAATTTTAATGTAGGTGCAACCATTATGAATTTGCGTGAACGCCCATTAACACAAAAAGTCAACTATGGTAACGAACCTATATCCAATACCATTTGGGGTGTCAACTTCGATTATCAAACGGAATCTCAACTTATAACATCATTAGTAAACAGAATTCCATTAATAAGCACCCGTGCCCCTTCGAGGGTTTCTATTATGGGGGAATTTGCACACCTTATCCCCGGACACTCAAGAGCTATAGGAGAAACGGGGACCTCTTATATTGACGACTTTGAAGGCAGTAAGTCAACAATAGATTTAAAGAATGTAGGGGCTTGGTTCTTAGCCAGTACACCCCAACATCAAACAGAACCTAACATGTTTCCCGAAGCAGCCCCCGGCACAGGCCTAAAATATGGTTTTAACAGAGCACATCTGGCATGGTACATTATTGACCCGCTGTTTTTCAGAAATAATAACCTTACCCCTCAACACATCAGAGATGATGTTGAGCAACAATCCAATCATTACGTAAGAGAAATTCTCGAAACAGAGGTGTTCCCCAATAGGGAAACGCCCCACGGCCAACCCATGAATATTGCTGTGCTTAACATGGCTTACTATCCCAGCGAAAGAGGCCCATACAACTATGATGTTGCAGGCGTCCCTGGCATGTCGCATGGTATCAATGCTGATGGCACTCTTAGAGAACCTCAAACACGGTGGGGAGGTATCATGAGAGCTATCCAAACAACCGACTTTGAAGCAACCAATGTCGAATATATTGAGTTTTGGATGATGGACCCCTTTATTTATGAGGAAAACCATGGTGGCGGTCAACTTTACTTTAACTTAGGGGATGTTTCTGAGGATATTTTAAGAGATGGTCGTAAAAGCTTTGAACACGGCTTACCTACCTCGGAAGTTGTAGAAAATGTTGACACAACAATTTGGGGGCGTGTACCCACTATACAGGCTTTGGTAAACAGCTTTGACAACAGCCCCACTGCACGTGAATTTCAGGATGTTGGTCTTGATGGCTTAAGAGATGAAGATGAGCAATCATTTTTTATGGATACTTATTTAGAGCCCATTGCCAGTCTTCATGGTACCGGATCTGCTGCATACCAGCAAGCTCTTGAAGACCCCTCTAACGATAATTATGTTTACTTCCGGGGTACACAGCACGACCAAAACGAAACAAGTATTCTTGAACGTTACAAAAGATTTAATATGATGGAAGGTAACTCACCGACCGCCGATCAATCGCCCGAAAGCTACCCCACTTCTGCTACCACACTCCCCAACACCGAAGACATTAACAGAGACAATACCCTTAGCGAAACGGAAAGATATTACCAGTATAGAGTAGATTTGCACCCCAACAGAATGAATGTCGGCGAAAATTATATCACTGACGTATTTCCTGCTGTTGTCACCTTACGAAACGGCAACACAGAAACTGTCAACTGGTATCAGTTTAAAATACCCATAAGAACTCCTGATAAGGTCGTAGGCAACATTCAAGGTTTCAATTCTATCCGTTTTATGAGAATGTTTTTCAAAAACTTTTCCGAGCCTATTGTTTGTCGATTTGCCACATTGGAGCTTGTCAGAGGCCAATGGCGAAAATATAACAACTCCCTTTTATCACCAGGAGAATACATCCCCTCTGATGGATTTAATGAAACTACTTTTGATGTTACGGCCGTAAATATCGAAGAAAACGGCAAAAGAACACCCATCCCCTACGTCATCCCTCCAGGTATAGAAAGAGAAATTAACCTGGCAACAACAAATCTGCAAAAATTAAATGAGCAATCTCTGTCGCTGAGGGTGTGTCACCTTCAGGATGGCGATGCCCGCGCCGTTTATAAGACAGCCGACCTGGATATAAGAATGTATAACCGTCTTAAAATGTTTGTTCATGCCGAAAAAGGTATGGCAGATGAAATTGTCAATGACGGTGATGTAACTGTTTTTATACGCCTGGGCACCGACTTTAACAGCAATTATTATGAGTACGAAATCCCACTGAAAATGACTGACTGGTACACCAGTGCTACAGAGGTTGAAAGAATATGGCCCCAAGAAAACGAATTTGACTTTCCATTATCCGTTTTCCAACAAGCCAAAATAGACAGAAACACACTTATGCGCGAAGCTGGTTCCGATATAACATTGAGAACACCTTTTACTGTAATGGATGGGGATAACAAAGTCACTCTCGTTGGGAATCCTACGCTAAGCAGTGTAAAAACCATCATGATTGGTGTGCGAAACCCCAAGAAAAGCAGCATCGACGATGGCGATGATGGCTTGCCTAAATGTGTGGAGGTTTGGGTTAATGAACTACGCCTCACAGATTTTAACGACGAAGGCGGCTGGGCGGCTAATGCCAGAGTACAAACAACTCTTGCCGACCTGGGTACCCTTACTTTAGCGGGTGCTGTAAGCACGCCCGGATTTGGAAGTATCGATAAAAGAGTTGCTGAGAGACAAAAAGAAACAATTACGCAATATGATATAGCTACTAACCTGGAATTGGGTAAATTCTTCCCTGAAAACACAGGCATACGTATCCCTATGCACTTCGACTACTCCACAATTGTAAGCACGCCGCAGTATAACCCACTCAACCCCGACATTATCTTTGCTGATGACATTGAAACTTACGGTGACGAAGCAGATAGAGATTCTATCAGAGATATTACGAGAGACTATACTCAAAGGAAGTCTATCAATTTTATGAATGTCAGAAAAGACCGCGTAGGTGGTGATAAGCCCAGGTTGTATGATATTGAAAACTTTGATTTTACCTATGCTTATACTGAAATAAATCACAGAAGTTTTGACGTCGTTTTCGACAATAAAAAAACCTACAGAGGTGCTATTGGCTATAACTACTCAACAAACCCGCGAAACATCAGACCTTTCGATAATGTGCAGTTTTTAAGACGTTCTAAGTGGTTTGCTCTTATTCGGGATTTCAACTTTTATTACATGCCCAAATCACTTTCATTTCGCACCGATTTAGACAGAATGTATAATGAAGTGCTTATGAGAGATAAAACAGAGGCCAAACTCATTATTGAACCTAACTATATTAAAACATTCGACTGGAACAGATTATACAATATGCGTTTCGACCTTACAAGGTCCCTCAGCATGGATTATTCTGCTATGGCTACAGCCCGTGTAGATGAACCCGATGGCCGAATAGACAGAGAAGATGCCGACTACAGGCAGAAAAGAGACACCATATTGTCAAACATTATGGATTTAGGACGCATTACGCAGTACAATCAAACAATTAACGTCAATTACAACATACCTATCAATAAGATTCCTGCCCTCGACTGGCTATCTTCTAATGCCAGATACACCGGTAATTTCAGCTGGATGGCAGCACCCCTTTCTATGACTGAACTTGGCAATACTATTGAAAATTCTAATAATAAGCAAATCGGTATCAATGCTAATATGAATACCCTTTATAATAAAGTTCCCTACCTGCGTAAACTTAACCAGCCCCAAAGGCCACAACAACCGGGGAGAGTCCCTATTGGTAGAGAAGAGGCGGAAGAAGAAAATGATACCACCAAAAGAGCATCTATAGCCAAAATAATCATTGACCAGACTTTAAAAATACTCATGGGTGTCAAAAATGCCAGTATTAACTATGCAGAAAATAGTGGGATGATGCTTCCGGGGTTTAATCCTTCGCCCGTAGCTCTGGGTCAGGATTGGAACCTTATGGCACCGGGCACAGATTTTATTTTTGGCTGGCAAAGAGACATCAGAGACGATGCCGTAGCAAACGATTGGCTTACCGGTGACACACTGCTCAACACGCCTTTTTTACGCACCAACACCAAAACCATTACTGCACGAAGCACCATAGAACCCCTACCAGGACTAAGAATAGAATTGACAGCCAATAAAAATGAATCTTTTAACAAAAGTGAGTTCTTCAAAGCTGATGCCGATGGTAATTTTAACTCTTACTCGCCTATGGAAAATGGTACTTTCAGCATTTCATATATTACTTGGAATTCCGCATGGGCTTCCAGCAGCGATGAATCACATGCTTCACCCACTTTTGAGACTTTTAAAGACTACCGGCTCGAAATTGCCGAACGGCTGGCAAGAGAAAACCCTAACTGGGACGGCCAATATGTTGACACAACAGGCTTTCCTACAGGCTATGGCCCTACCTCACAAGAAGTTCTGATTCCTGCTTTCATGGCAGCATATACCGGTACAGGGCCGGGGGATGTTGACCTTAATCCATTCCCGAGAATACCACTTCCGAACTGGCGTATTACTTACGACGGTCTTACAAAGATCGCTTTCATTGAAAGGTATCTCAGCACGGCACGGCTCTCTCATGCTTACAGATCTACATATAACGTAGGCTCTTTTGCAACCAATATCCATTATCGTGAAGACAGAAATGGCAACCCAACAGCTAAAGACCTTATCGATAATTATGTCTCTCAGTACGAAATTAATCAAATCTCCATTGCCGAACAATTTAGCCCTTTGATAAGTATTGATATGACCTGGCACAACAGCCTTATCACAAAAATCGAAATACGTAAAACCAGGAACCTGTCCATGAGTTTTGCCAACAACCAGCTTACCGAAACAACCAGTGATGAATTTATCATTGGTGGTGGCTACCGCCTGCCTGATGTGGAATTTGCCGTACGCTCGGGAGGCCAAATGCGCAACTTTAGAAGCGACCTAAACCTACGCGCCGACCTCTCTATCAGAAATAACAAAACAATACTTAGAAGACTGGTAGAAGATTTTGACCAGGTATCTGCTGGACAACGCATTATCTCTATAAATCTTTCTGCAGATTATATGCTTAATCAAAACTTTATGGTTCGTGTATTCTACGACAGAATTGTTACAGACCCCTTTGTATCAACAATATTCCCAAATGCCAATACAAATGCCGGTTTTAGCCTCAGATTTACGTTAACACCATAAAACAATACTTATTACCAACCGTCCTCACATATACAGCCCATAAATATTCATTACGACAAACGCAGTGGCCTAAGAAAGCTATTAAGAGGGGAATTGCGAATTGAAATTACGAATTATAAATTACGAATTACGAATTAAAAATTAAGAATTATAAATTACGAATTACGAATTACGAATTAAAATTACGAATTGCGGGATTTTAGGGTTATCTGAATTTTTCCAAGAATTTTACAGAGTTCTTCTGCATCGTTGAGCAAATTTTTTGCTTCTTTTTCTTGCAGATAATCTGTTTCTTGGAGTAGTTTAATCCAATAAACTGTTTCCCTTGCTTCTTTGTATGATATACTTATTTTTGAAAGAAAATCTCTTTCAGATTGCCCACCGATAGATTCTTCAATGTTGGCACCAATAGAAGTACCCGAACGTAAAAGCTGCTTTGATAAAACATACTCTTTCTTTTCAAATATTAGAAATTTATAAACATTTACAATTCTAATTGCAAAAGCAAATGATTTCTGCTGTACAATATTGTCGTGTTTCATAAGAGGTATTTTTTTGCATTTCGTAATTGAATACTTGTTTTTTTTTTCTGAAACCCTTTCGTCAACACATTCTGCCTTATACTCATTAAAGAATTATCTTATCTCTTATAGTATCCATCTCTTTCGGTATCTATAGTCCCTCCTGTGTATCCGCAAGTACCCAAGCGTGGGGAATTAACCACAGGTATTTCGGCATAGTCGTTAAAATCTTCACATTCTTCAGCATGCTTTTTTGAACAGGTTTTACAGTAAAACGCGTAGTCTTCGTACATACAAACCGTACAAATATTCAAAGCCGGTTTTTTGTTGCATGTAGCACACATTATCTTTAAGGGTTCGTTTCGAGAAAGCAAAAGAATTTTTTCAGGCACATCTAATGCATAGTTATTCATTACCGACAGCTCGAGGTAGGTGGAAGAGCCAAAGTCATATGTGTAGTTAATTTTTAGTTTAGGCTCACAAACTTTATCAAAAGTTTTGGACATACCTATTTCATCGCTATGAACACTAAATTCACTTAAGTGGTCGCAACATTCCAACCATATACTTCTTAAAAAATGGTCAAGTTTTTAAAAAGTGGCATTGCCACTAACCAAGAGATGCAAAAAGAATTCATCCGCTTCTATTTTTAAATGCCAGGCACTACCACCTTTATTTTCTTTTTCAAGAGCTTTGAGATGGGAGGCTAAGTGTTTCGTCATTTCTTTTTGTGAGAAGGTATGCCCGCAATACAAACATTCGCCTTCGGATTTTAATTTGTCTTCCATGAATTTATGTTTTAGAGTGTTTTTTTCCTCCTGCCGCAAGATTACATCGTGTGGCATATTTAAAATAAACGCCTACGGGATTGTGAAACTTATAATTTCGACTCATTTTTTGCCAAATAGTTATGTCCAAAGTTAATGTTTTTTTATTAATACGAAAAAACTTTTTAGCCTAACGATGCAATTGTGGGGTAGTGGAAAAGAATTTCTGCTTCCCTTGTAATACCAAACCGCTAACAAGTAAAACGCAGTTGAAATTGTTAGCTGGTTTGAATAATGCCGACTGACTATCAATCTTTATATAAGAACGAAGTGAATTATATAAAACATCTTGATAGCAAGTCGGTATAATATAGATTCTTCGCTGCGCTACCAATGACAGAATTTTGCAACTCTTTGTAAATGTGCTTATTATGTTTTGTCACAGATTTTGTAAAATGCAAACAAAATCATGCGCCAAAACCTTTTTCACCTTTACTTTTCGCCACTGGGCTCTGTAGTGCAGGGTAATATGTGGGGGTTGTGGGGCATTTTTTCATCTATTCTTTCTTATATCTTTTTTTCCAACGCTCTATTTTTTTATGCAGTTTATAAAGTTCTTTCAAATGTTGAGAACTAACAAATGAATCATGGTCAGTAATGCAGTTAATTTTATCATGTTCTAAAAATATAACTGTATCTTTT
>PXBB01000107.1 GCA_003565735.1 Bacteroidales bacterium | reverse complement strand
TCATTTGCGTTTTATTATTTTTTGCTCTTAACATGATGCAAATATAAACAAATAATTTAATTTAACAATTAAAAAAAATAAAAAAATTTATTTTACCGTGCAAAGCTCTCTAATTATGGGTATCAGTTCGAAGTGCCCCAAGGCAGTAATACCAACTCGGTTTTTAACAGCAACTTATGGGTTGGCGGCATGTTAAACAACACATTACACATGGCTGCGCAAACCTATCAAAATCTTGATTTTACCTATGGCCCTATTGCCGACAATTACAAACTGCCGGAATATGAGCTCAAATACAACAGGTTATGGAAAATAAGCCAGCAGGAAATTGACAATCATATCGCAAATTATTCAGATGCCTCGTACGTTATGCCGCCTTCCATTGCTGAATGGCCCGGAAACGGCAATATGAATAACGGCGAAATGTTTGTTCTGGCACCATACGAAGATGTTAACAATAATGGCATTTATGACCCCGAAAATGGAGATTATCCTATTATAAGAGGCGACCAAGCTGTTTTTTTCATGTTTAATGATGAGAATATTGAACATGCATCCGGAGGGGAAAAAATGCGTATTCAGGTTAATGCCATGGCTTATGCCTACGATGCTCCTGCCGATTCTGCTCTCAATCAAACCGTATTTGTAAATTTTGAAATATTTAACCTCTCAAATAATAATTATACTGATGTTTACTTAGGTTCTTTTGTTGATTTTGACTTGGGAGATGCTAACGACGACCTTACTGGATGTGATACAATATTAAAAATGATGTATGCCTACAACGCTACAAACGTTGATGCACAGTATGGCATTTCTCCTCCGGCACAAGGTGCAATACTCTTAAATCATAACTTGAGTAAGTTTATGGCTATATATACTCAAACAGCCCCATTTAACTTCCCTGAAAATGCAGTTCTTTATTATAACCATCTTCAGGGATTGTGGTCGGATGGTACGCCCATTACTTATGGAGGCACTGGACATGGTGGTACAACACCAACAGACTTTATGTTCTCAGGCTATCCAGAAAATAATGAAGGCTGGACAGAAATTGGTGAGCAGGTAACGCCCTATGATATTAAAGGCGTTATGTCAAAGGGGCCTTTTACTTTTAATTCGGGAGATTTGTTGTGTTTAGACTTGGCTTTCCCCTTTGCACGTGATTATAGCGGCACAAACCTTACATCACTTGCTTTGTTAAGACAAAGAGCACAAACCATTCAAACGCACTACGATAACCAAAGCTATGATTGCATAAGATCAACTCTAAGCTTAAATAAACCTGACATGTCGTCCCTCAATGTCAATGTATATCCTAATCCAAGCAAGGGCTTAGTTAATATTCATATCTCCGAGACAACGCCCGACATGCAAATAGAAATATATTCATTATTGGGACAAAAGATTCATAAAGCTAAACTTAGCTCTGAGCTTACAAGCATTGATTTGAGTCATTACAGCGGTTTCTTTGTATATGTCATCAAAGACAGCGGTATTATGAAGGCTCATGGAAAAATAATTATTAAATAACCCCTATTATTAACTTAAAAAACAAATTTCGCATGAAGAAACAAATCATCAAAACAAAAAGATGTTTAACGCGAATAAGAGCGCCATTATTAGCTATAGCTTTAGTGCTATCACTTTCAACATTGAAAGCACAAGAAGGCACTCATACTTCCGGTGGCGAGGCTTCAGGCAGCGGTGGCTCGGTGAGCTATTCCGTTGGACAGGTTGTTTATACCACTAACACAGGGACGAATGGTTCTGTAGCACAAGGTGTACAACAACCCTACGAAATATCGGTAATAACGGCATTAGAAGAAGCCCAAAACATAAACCTTACGGTTTCGGCTTATCCAAACCCAACTACCGATTATCTTACATTGGAAGTAAAAGAGTTTGAACTTTCAGATTTACACTTTCAGCTGTATGACATGACCGGAAAACTTTTGCAAAGCGAAAAAATCAACGGCAATCAAACGCGTATTTCGATGAGCAACCTTGCATCTGCCACGTATTTTGTAAGAATTGTTCAAAGAAATAAAGAAGTAAAAACATTTAAAATCATTAAAAATTAGTTGATGTGATGATGTGTTAATTAGATGATTAGATGATTATGGAAAAAAGAAATGAGATTTTGGAATTAAGTTTTGAGTTTGCTTTACAAATCATTTCGTATTCTGAACTGCTTGAAGAAAACCGAAAATATGTAATTGCTCGTCAGTTGCTAAAAACAGGTACTTCAATTGGAGCGAATATCAGAGAGGCTCAAAATGCAGAAAGTTCTCAGGATTTTATTCATAAACTTAAAATTGTAGCTAAAGAAGCCGATGAAACGAAATTTTGGCTACTGCTATGTAAAAAATCATCAAGTTATTCTACAGCAAATTATTTAAACACATCAATTATCAGCATCAAAAAATTGCTGAATTCAAAAATTACAACAATGAAAAATAAAAATTAGTAATAACCTTTAAATTTAAAATTATGAACAAAAAAATTTACAAATTCAGAGCAGTGCTAATCATCACATTAGCTAATCTGCTCATCTGCTCATCAATCTTTGGACAAAGTCCCAACAAAATGAGCTACCAATCTGTTATTCGCGACAACAACCAGCTTTTGTTAGCCAATCAACCCATAGGTATGCAAATAAGTATTCTGCAAGGCTCAGCAAGCGGTACGGCTGTTTATGTCGAAACACATAGCGCTACCACTAATGCAAATGGTCTTGTAAGCATTGAAATTGGCGAGGGTACAACAAGTGATGACTTTACAGCAATCGACTGGGCAAACGGACCTTATTTTATTAAAACCGAAACCGACCCGACACAAGCTGGTGGAACTAATTATACTATTACAGGAGTTAGCCAGCTATTGAGCGTACCTTATGCTTTGCATGCTAAAACGGCTGATACACTTACGGGAGGAATTACCGAAACCGACCCTGTTTTTGCAGTATGGGATAAATCTACAGGTATCTTGATAACCGAGAGCCAAATCAGCGATTTAGGTACTTATATTGAAAATGAAACCGACCCTGTTTTTGCAGCCAGCCCTTCATCTGGGATTACAGCTCCCGATATTACAAACTGGAACACAGCTCACGGATGGGGTAATCATGCTACAGCAGGCTATTTAACCAGTGCTAATTATCAAACACTTAGCATTAGTGGAGATAATCTAAGTATTTCAGACGGGAATACTGTCACCATACCTTCCGGAGGTTCTATATGGCTTAAAGATGGAAATGATGTTTATTCTAATGATATGAACTATGGACAATCAAAACTCTATTTCCACCCCAATGGCAATATGAGTTACAATTCTTCGTGGGGTGCTGGTGCCAAATTTCATTTATACGAAGATAACCCAAGTGACACTACAATAGGCATAGATGTACACTCATTAGGGGGCAGAGCAATAAATGGCAGTAGTACTGCTAAAAGCAATAACAACTGGATGAATGTTGGGGTTAATGGTCATGTACATACAGAATCAGGGACATCTGGCAGGGGGGTAAATGGTTCCATAATTGGTGTAGGTAATGGTGGTTACGCTGTTAGAGGCGAAGCACAAACAGATAATGGTTGGAATACCGGCGTGTCGGGTGTTGCGTTAAGCAGAGATGGAAACAACAGTTGGCAAATTGGAGGAGAGTTTGAGGCACGTGGTTATTGGGACCCTGCCAATGGCGTAGGAACCGGATTTCATCTTGGTGCAACAGCAGGAGCTTATGGTGGTGGCACATGGAATTACGGTTTAGAAGCTATTGCACAAGGCAGCAACCCAAACTCCAATAATTACGGTGGGGTGTTCTGGGGAAGATCAAGTGTACCTACTGATGGATTTCATTATGGCATACGCGCACAAGCAGACAGCTCTGATTATGTAAACAGGGGTGTTGTAGCTCTTACAAACGGAAAAGGGGAAGACAATATGGGTGGCTTGTTTCATGCAACAGGTACAGGGCATCCCACTCTTAATACGTTTAATACGGGTGTTCACGGAAGGGCTCAAAATAACAGACAACAAAATATCGGCGTGAGAGGTATCGCATTATCAGATGGACACGTAAATGAGGCTCTTGCCATAGGTGTGCTTGGTCAGGGCGGCGGAAGAAAATACATGAATTATGGTGTTTATGGAATGGGATGGTCTGATGATAATAAAGAGGGGAATGTTACTGGTGTATATGGAGAGGTATGGGGTGCAAATGGTTCTAATGGTGTGAATTTTGGTGTTGACGGGACAGTACATACTACAGGTAAAATGAATATCGGTGTGGGTGGTTTTTCACATGGAGAAGCAAAAGGCGATAGTATAAATATCGGGCTATTTGGGAATGTTGCTCATGCTGATACCAATTACGCAGTATATGCTACTGCAATGGGCGGAAGTTTAGGATATGGCATGGTTAATTACGGCATTTATGCTGAAGCTGATAGCGGTACAGTTGCAAACCATGCGGGCTTCTTTGAAGGCGATGTAACGGTTACCGGCAACTTAAATGTAACAGGCAATATTGCGAAAGGGGGCGGCACTTTTAAAATTGACCATCCGCTTGATCCGGGAAACAAATATTTAGTTCATAGCTTTGTGGAAAGCCCCGAAATGATGAATGTGTATTCGGGTAATATTACAACCGATGCCCATGGTTTTGCTACTGTAAATTTGCCTGCTTATTTCGAAGCCGTAAATAAAGATTTCAGATACCAGCTAACCTGTATCGGTACATTTGCACAAGCCATCATAAAAGAAGAAATTTCAAATAATTCATTTATAGTGCAAACAAATGAACCGCATGTTAAGGTAAGCTGGCAGGTTACGGCTGTTCGTAACGATAATTATGCCCAACAAAACCGCATAGAGCCCGAACAAATGAAACCTGAAAACGAAAGAGGACGCTATCTGCATCCCGAGCTTTATGGTAAGAGCAGAAACCAAAGGGTAAATCCGCCGAAAAGAAATGTGTCGATTGAAATGCTGGAAATGAAGAATGACCCCAAAAACCGAATACAAAGAATTCATGAGCCAGTTATGGATGAACCGGCACCGGAAAGAGAGGAAATACATGAAACAGAAAGTTTATATTAAACTTAGTTAAAATAACAAAGGGCTGTTTCGTGACAAAAACTACGGAACAGTCTTTTTTTTTAAAAAAAACATGGAAACAAAAAGAATTATTCTATACATTTATATGGTGTCTTTGACAATATGCATGATCTTGCTATCAGCTTGTAAAAAAGAAGAAGATAAAAAGGAGCCAACTCCTCCCCTCTCGCCAAAAATTGTAACTGATATTGACGGCAATGAATACCCCTATATCCATATAGGCAGCACTATGTGGATGGCTGAAAATTTACGGGTTACAAAATATAATGACGGCAGCCCTATTTTGCATCTTACAGATGCCTATGATTGGGAAACTACAGATTCAGGTGCTTATACCTGGTACGACAATGACTTTGATACCTATGGGAATGCTTATGGGGCTTTGTATAATTGGAAGGCTACCGCCTCCGATTACAACGGTGGCAAAAATATTTGTCCTGAAGGATGGACTGTTCCTGAAGATGCAGACTGGCAAGACCTCATGCTTTATGTTGACACCAATGCCCAGGACCATTATAACAACATGGCGGGGAAAGCCCTTAAGTCATGTAGGCAAGTTCACTCACCCCTCGGTGAAAATTGCGATGTGAGTGCACATCCGCGATGGAGCTCAAACAGCAACCACCATGGCACCGACAGATATGGCTTCGCAGCCCTACCGGGAGGTACGCGCTTTGTTTCGGGAAACTTCCTTTATGTTGGCCATCGTGCACAATGGTGGTCGAATACAGTAAACCAAAACAATTCCGTACAAGCATGGACTCGCTCAATATCTTTCGACTTATCAGCATTACAGCGATCGTCTGAATCAAAAATAAGAGGGTTTTCGGTGAGATGTGTGAAGAAGTAGAAAGAGGAATGCAAGGGAAAAGGAATGTATAAAACCCCTAAAACAAAAGCCCGTTAGGGCGTACACAATATCGGGTTTTTGGTCTGTCATCTGGTTTTTGATAACAATCAAGGCTTGACAGATAGGTCCAAAATATACGATAATGATGGAAACGAAATAGGAACTGTGTTATGTATTGGCACTTTTGACTCAAAAGCACTTGTGACTGTTCGTTTTGATAATAAAGTGGCCATTCCCATTGACTCGGAATTTTCAGTTTTTACAGCTTCATTGCTGGGTGACAAATCCATAGAAGTAAATTAT
>PXBB01000081.1 GCA_003565735.1 Bacteroidales bacterium | reverse complement strand
TTGGCGAAGTTTACACAGGTATTTCTTAAGAATTGAAATGGATATAAAATAAAACACATAATATGCACCCCAAAATATTTTACTATTCAGTACCGAAAATAAAAAGACGCGCATAGCCATCACTTTTAAGGATGGCACTTTTTGGCTTAAACAGAAGTCCATGACATAGCTTTTTTAGGTAAAAGTGTCTGCCATAAGCAAGCGCTTAAAAAATATTTTTGATACGATGAACTTGAAGAGAGAGCAACTATTTCCAAAATGGAAATAGTTCAAAAAGAAGGATTACGTGATGTAGTTGATACACCAATATAATATTTATCTGCTGCCAAACTGTACAATATATAAACCTGATACATTGCTCGAAAAATAAAAAAAGCCGAAAGATCGGCTTTTATTTTTATGTTGTGGGCCCAGCTGGACTTGAACCAGCGACCACCTGATTATGAGTCAGGTGCTCTAACCAACTGAGCTATAGGCCCTATACATTAATGACATCAGTCATGTGTATAATTTGGGAATGCAAAATTATATATTTTTTTAATATTTACAACTACTTAAAAAAAAATCATTACAAATGTCCGAGTTTTTTTAATAGATTTTTCTCACTTCTCCAGTTTTTAAGGACTTTTACATGTAGTTCCAGAAATACTTTTTTGCCGGCTAAAGTTTCGATATCATGGCGTGCTTTGATGCCAATATTTTTGATAGCATCGCCTTTTTGGCCAATAATAATACCTTTTTGGGTTTGTCTTTCAACAAAGATAACAGCTCTTATGCGGGCTATGTCTTCGGTGTCTTCATAAGATTCGATAACAACTTCCACGGCATATGGTATTTCTTTTTCATAATGCAGGAAAATTTTTTCGCGGATTATTTCTGCAGTAAAAAAGCGCAGTGGAAGGTTGGTAATATCATCTTTGGGATAGTAAGCTTCATGTTCAGGCAGAAAGTTAATAATCGTGTCAAGAATTTTTTGAAGGTTGAAATTTTCAAGCACTGAAATAGGAATGACGTTTGCCTGAGGTAATTTTTCTTTCCACCAACCGATAAGCTTTTGCACATTTTCCTGATTCGACAAGTCGCACTTGTTTATCGCGACAATCACAGGAATTTCAGTCTTTTGCATCTTGTGGATGATCTCTTCAAAATGGAAATTATCGTTAACATCTGTCATAAGCATAAAAACATCAGCATCTTTTAAAGCCTCATTGATGTTAGACATCATGCATTCATGCATTAAGTAAGCAGGTTTTATAAGACCGGGCGTATCTGAAAACACAATTTGATAAGCATCGGTATTGATTATGCCGAATATTCTATGGCGTGTAGTTTGTGCTTTGTAACTTACGGCTGACAGCTTATAACCTGTAAGGGTGTTCATTAGAGATGATTTTCCCACATTTGGTTTTCCAATAATATTTACAAATCCGGCTTTATGCATTTTTTTAATGTTTTTTTGTTTGTTTTCAAAAATAATATTATTTTTGCAAACCCAAACAGGAATAGTAATAAACAAAAATATACTGCGGGGTGGAGCAGTGGTAGCTCGTCGGGCTCATAACCCGAAGGTCGCAAGTTCGAATCTTGTCCCCGCTACTAAATAAAAGCAGCTTTTTTATGAAAAGCTGCTTTTTTGTTCTGCGGAAAGCTCAAAATTTCACATTTTGCATCAGGTATACAATTATTCTACGCAAGACATAGTGAATATTCAAAACATATCAGAACAACCAACGGTAGGTAAGGTTAACATTTCTGCCCGGCATAAAGACATTTCTGTCTTCAATACGGGAGAGGTGGTCTCTGTATGCAGCATCTAATAGATTTTCGCCCCTGGCAATAATGATATGCCTTCCGGTTCTGTCAATTCTAACACCTGCCTGAGCACCAAGCAATACATAACCGTCAGTTTTATCTTCATCCGGCGCTACGCTACTTTGTTTACTAACGCGCTGTACCCGTGCACCTATCCAAAATGAACCGAAGTCGTACTTAAGAGCAGAAGACAATCTTAAAGGGGGCATGAAGGGCAGGTTTTCGATACCATTACCCATACGTTGTCCATGAACGTAATCGGCTGTGGCAGTTAGTTTGAGATTTTCAAAAAAGAGATACTGTAAACTTAGCTCACCACCACTGATTCGGGCTTCATCGCCCTCATAAACAAAGATAGGGTATGCGGAAACACTATCAATTTGCCCTGTTGGTTGAAAAATTATGTAGTTCATAAAGTGGTTAACATAGCCTGCCAGTTCAACACTTAATTGGTTTTTACGATAATTGATAAAGAGGTCGCCGCCGTGACCTATTTCATCTTTTAGCAAGTGGTTTCCAATTTCGAAAACCCCTGCACCAATGTGAACGCCATTAGCATACAGTTCTTCTACTGTAGGGTTTCTGTGAGAACGGGCAAACTGACCGCCAATTTCCCACCCTTCAGCGGGTCTGAAGTTTGCTCCAAAAGACCCGGAATAGTTTACAGCATTTCTTGTCATATTGATATCCGGGAAAAGAAAATTGCTTAATGCTGCCGTATGCTGGTAGTCGAATCTGATGCCTGCCTGCAAACGAAACCGGTTGGTAAGAGGTATTTCCTGAAATGTAAAAATGGCCACAGATAATCTGCGCTCTCCCGGTGTGTAAGCTTCATCACCTCCAATATCTGTGTTATGTCCGTAAAGATTTAGCCCCAAAGCACCTCTGTCAACAGCACCCACCGGCTTATGCTCTAAGGTATAAGTCGCGCTAAAGGTGTATTTCTCGTAGGTCAGCTCTGTGTCTTCATCCCATGTACCATCTTCTTCAACTTCCATTTCAATTTCCTCCTGATACATGCGTGAAATGTTAAAACGCATTTGGGCTTTATCAAAGAGACCTTCTCTTTCCCTGAAAAAATTACCATGAAGTCCCTGCCTCTGCATGCGTATTTCTACTTTTTCATCTTCATTTTGCGATTCAGGGATTTCAAAATTATGATTCACAAACGAAGCACTCATTCCCCCGTTAATATTATCAGTTTTGAAAGCCGTTCCTATGGCGCCATCATAATTGAGCATAGCGGTGTTATTAATGGTGCCCTTAGGTGTTTGTATGTTTTCAGATTGGCGGTAAGAGAATCGGGCTGTTGCGGCTAAATTGTCGGTGCCGTAGGTATATCTGCCAAAGCCGGCTATCATTTGGTTAACGGTGGCTCCTTGTAGTGATAATGCACCACTGTGTCCGGGATCCCAAAATTCGGGAATATCTGTTGTCATCAGATTAATAACACCACCTAAAGCACTGGAACCATAAAGTAGGCTGGCCGGTCCACGAACGACTTCAACACGGCTGGCTGCCATAGGGTCTAAGGAAATACTATGATCGGCGGATGATTCGGAAATATCACCCATACGTTCGCCATTTTGAAGCACAAGAATGCGGTCGCCATCCATACCTCTGATAACAGGACGTGCAGGAGCAGAACCCATAGATCGCATAGCCACTCCCGGTTCGCCGTTAAGCATCTCTCCAAAAGAAGCTTCAGAACGGCTTTGAAGTGCTTCGCCAATAAATACCTGATCAGGGCGGTAGCGGAATGTACTGCGGGTAGGTGAAGCTGTAAAAACTACTACGTCAAGATTTAAAGCTGTTGGTTCAACTTCTATGTCTATTTCAATAGTTCGGGATGCTTCAGCAGTGAATTTTTTTTGAGTTGTAGTATAGCCCATACCTTGTACTACGAGCTTATGTTCTCCAACCGGTAAGTTAGTCAATAAATAATGACCACTGGCATCTGTAATTGTTCCTATGCGTGTACCTTCAATAATGATGTTTATAAAGGGGATATGCTTACCGGTTTCAGCATTAATAACGTGGCCAAAAACATTGGCATCTGTACCTCCTTTTGATGATTCTTTGGCGTCAAGGGTGTTTTCGAAACAAATGGTTAATAATATTGTGTAAATAATATATATGTAATTTTTCATTGTTGTTTATTTTTTTTGGAAATAATATATTTATAATACATTCTCCAAGGTTTAGGAGAATATTCAATGCTTTTTTTAAGAGCAGCGCTTATAAGTTTTACATTTTTTATTAAAAAGCATCGGGGGTAGGAGGGCCTCTTTTATGTTTAGACCTTTCTTTTAGTTTTTTATAAATAAAAGTATGGTCTAAGACATCCGGTTGGTTGTAAAAATATGGTTCAGGTGTTTTTACATCTAAATCAGCAACCACAAGTGGCATACTGTTGTGTATCAGTTCAAGGAAAAACAACTCTTCATCGTCGTGTGTATGGTCAGGAAATTTGTTGTTATCCCCTTTCTTAAATGGGTGGGCATGACTGGTAATATGGCCGTCCTTATTAAAATGATAATGCGTGAAATAAGCATTGCTTATAAGTTTTAGAGGAATTAAAATAATTAATAAGAATGCTATAAAACGACCTACCATGCTTAAAGTTTTTGGCAAAACTACAAAATTTACTAAAAAGCGTATTATTAAAAAACGTTAATTATTACGCTAAAAAATTCTTAAACAATTTGGCAGTTACTATTAAAATACATATATTTGTAACATAAACTTAAAAAAACAAATTATGAAATTAAAATTAATGGCCGTTATGTTTCTGGTATCTTCGGCTTTTTTATTTACACAATGTAATGGAGAAGCAGTAAAAGATAGTGAAGAAGATAAAAAGAAAAGAGCCAAAAAGGAAGAGAAAAAACTTATGAAAAAGGATCACAAAAAAGTAGCTATTTTGGTAACAGAAGGTTTTCACGATGGAGAGGCTTATATGCCTATGGCTTATCTTGCCAACAGAGGTATAAAATCTGTAGTGATTGGTCCAGCCAAAGGAGAAGTTAAAGCTTATAACAGTGATTTTACCATTATGATTCATAAAGCTGTTGCTGATGTGGATATGGACTGTTATGATGCGCTTATTTTGCCTGGTGGTAGAGCGCCTGCTAAGCTCAGAGAAGATGAAGATGTGTTGGCATTTGTTAAGAATTTTTATGCCACAGGCAAACCTACAGCAGCCATATGTCACGGCCCTCAGGTTCTTATATCAGCTGGTTTAATGCAGGGCAAAACATGCACAGCTTTTCCTGAAGTAGAACAGGAGCTGGTTGATGCAGGTGCTCATTTTGTTGATGAGTCAATAGTAGTAGATGGTAATCTCATAACTTCCAGAGTACCAAAAGATTTACACGATTTTTCTAAAGCTATTTATAAAGCCCTCAAAGAGAAATAAAAAATACTGCTGTCAGTAGATTTGCTTGTTTTTTGAATTCTTTTTGAAATTCTTTGCTTCGCTTAAAATGATAGGTGTTGCGCACAGAAATCACTTGTAGGTGTATAAGCAAGACGAACTTGTCCTTATACACCTACAATTATATATAACTTATTGAAAGTCTATTGCAAAGAAGAGAGAAATCTTTTAAAAATTATTTTTTTTATTTTTCTCAGACAGTATTGTTACAATTAAAAAAAAGAAAATCGGTTTTTGTTTTTGGTATTAACAAAAAAATTAAATTTGCCCCAAATTATTTTACATGCATAAGCATTAAGAAAAGAAAACATGAGGATAATAATTTCAAGTGATAATCAGCTGGGCTACTATGTAGCCAAGTTCCTCATTAAGGAAAATCATACCATAAGCATTATTGATAGCAGCAAAATGTTGACCAAAAGTTTTGAAAGCTATAATGAGGTTATTGTTTATGAAGGGTCACCAACATCAATAAATACGTTAAAGCAGGCAGGTGTCAAAAAATGTGATATTTTGATAGCTGTATATCGTGACGAGAACATCAACATAACCACTTGTATAATGGCCAAAAACTTAGGCGCCAAACAAACGATTGCCCGCATTGATAATGTTGAATTTTTGGATACTAAGAATGTTAAAGCATTCGAAAAATTGGGTGTGGATGCAATGATATGTCCTGAAAAGATTGCAGCTTCTGAAATATGCAAACTTATTTATCAGGCTGCAGCCACTGAGATAATTGATTTTTCTGACAGCCAGTTGTCATTATTTCTTTTTAAGCTGGATGAAAAATCACAAGTTGTTGATAAGACTTTAAATCAGATATCAAAAGAAAACCCGCAGCTGCAGTTTAGGGCCGTTGCTATTCATCGTGATGGTAAAACTATTATACCAACGGGGCAGGATGTTTTTAAGTATAATGATTATGCTTATGTTATTACTTGTCCGGCTGGTATTGATAAATTACTGAAGCTAAGCGGTAAAACCAATTACAAAATTGATAATATTTTTATTGCTGGAGGCAGTCGAATAGGACGTAAGGCTGCTTTAGAACTGGAAAAAAATAAAAAGGTTTTTGTTATTGAGAAAGAGCCAACTCAAATTGAAAAGTTGGTGGACATATTAAACAC
>PXBB01000052.1 GCA_003565735.1 Bacteroidales bacterium | reverse complement strand
TTCTTTTATCACCAATATGGGCATATTCATCAAGAATAACTAATGCAATCCCAAATGCTTGCTCATAAGTATCAAGGTCCTGAAAAGTTAGGGCTTTGATTATTTCGACACCTAATTCCATTTCTTCAAAACCTGCTTTTGCTTCACTTCCCTGAATAAATTTAATTACTGGGCCTTCATCATCATTTTTCAAATCTTTTAGAATTTGATCTCTGCTTAATCCAGTTGTATTTATTAGTGCTTGCATTACATTCTCGTTAGACTCAACTAATGACTGTATATTATTTAGTATGTTTATAAAACTTTGTAGTTGTTGTTCTGTAACTCCCCAATCTCTCAATTGTTCTTCTGAATATTCAAGTTTAAATTTACCATCAACATCTATATTATATAAAATCGGAAAATTCCCAGCAAAAAAATAATTGCTTTCTGATGGGAAAGCACTAAATAATGGGTCTATTGATAAAAACCTCCCAACCCTGCTATCATATATCCTCGCTCCAAAATCATAGCTATTTCCGCTGCCTTTAAGTTCGTCATCACGTTCCATTGAGTTAAACCCGAACCTATACTCCCCGCTGCTCCAGTGTCTTTCGGGCATCATCATGCCGAAGGGGTAATAGTCGCTTACGCTTATCACGTCTGCCATTTTGTAGTTCATATGTTTTGCATGGCATCAATCAATATAGGTTTGGCACTTACGGTTACAATAACATTTGCCAAGTAGTTGCATTATATTAAATTAATTAACAACAAGTTTTCTAACCAAACGTTGGTTATCAAACTCCAGTGAATAATAATAAATGCCTGTGCCAAGTTTTTTGGTATCCAGATGTATCTCATGCGCTCCCGCAACTTGTGAGCCTTCTTTTTCAAAAACTTTCTGACCCAACACATTGGTTATTTTAAACACTATTTGTCCATCCCTTGGAATATAATAGCTTATAACTGTTTTTTCTTCAGCAGGATTTGGCATATTCTGTTCAAGACTAAACTTAAGACGGTCTTTATCATTGAGTCCTACGCCCCCAATAGATTTACAACGCCTGTCATTTGCTGTATTCTGATCGTTAGGCAGTTGCGTTTCCACACAGAGGATATAGTTGCCTAAGGGTGAAATATAAGTATTGGTAAAGTCATAAATCATTTCACTTCCGGCAGCTAAAACACCTGTCCATGTTTCGACAGTCTGTGTCCCTGCATTAATATCAAAAGCAATGTCAAACTCTGTCACAGCCTCGGTGCCAAAATTTCTGACCCGGGCACTGATGTTAACAGGGTTGTTATGAGGTGTTTGCAAGTCGGGTTCTACAATCTCAACGACACCTATATCGTACGGAGCAGATACAATAGAAACAAATTTACAGGTGGTATCATTAAAAAAGTAAATATCATTCGGAACTCTGGTATAAGCACAAAGCGAATAAGAGCTTTGTTCAAATACCGTAGCCGTGAATGTATAGCTTGTCGTATCGCCTGGTGCTAGTATGCCCGTCCAGGTTTCTTGTACAGGCACACCTGTTCCAATCCTGAAGCGAACAGGTATTGTGTAAAGTATATCTGTTCCGTAGTTTTTGATGAGGATTTCAACATTTTCTGTGGTGCCAACAACACTTTGTGACCCGGGGCTCAATATTTCCACAACACCTGCATCTTCGGGTATGCTGGCAATGGTAAGTTCAAAATCATCAATGGCCATACCATTATGCTGGCCGCTACCGTTTGCATAAAAATTAAACCTAAACTGTATGGGCATTGGATAGTTGTTAAACTGTGTCAGGTCATAAGTTGCGTGCACCCAACCACCGGAATGTCCTGAAAAGGCGGGCGTACCATTGATATTAGGAGAGTTGTACCAATTTGTGGCCATGGGGTCCCCTACCGTACCCAATGTTTGCCATTGCTGACCGCCATCTACCGAAAACTGCACACGCCCTCCATCGGTATCGAGTTCTGTATCTATCCAATATCTAAAACTTAACATGACATTAGACACATTGGAAAAATTAAACCGTGGCGTGAGCAGGTTGTAGTTGCATGTAGGCAAATGGTTACCCGACAGATTTGTAGCCCAAACATTATCTAATGAATAAGCTGAATTAATAACATTTGCCGTTGGCTGCCCGTGTTGCCATTCATTAATAAGACCCGTAGTGTAAAACATTTTTACGGAGCTTTCAAAATCATCTGTAAAAGGCAAATTAAGAAATGGTATTCCAAATGATGCCACACAAATGGTATCATTATCATTATTGCCATCATTAGGCACATCTACATAAACACATACCGAAAATGTCCCATTAGGAATGGTGAAAGGCGTTGCAAAATTAAACACATCAGTACTATAAGGCGCAAGGTTTCCTATCCAGGTTTCAGTTATTGGAGTGCCACCATTTATTGAGTACTTAATAGGTATCATAGTAAGGGGCGACATACCCCAGTTGGCTATCACTACCTGTAGATTTAACTGTGAGCCTCCACTATGCATTGGGTCAACATTTTCAATGCTTAATAGTGCAGCGTCTATAGCAGCAGGGGTATATTCGTAAGCACCAATATCAGGATTTACAGGATCTCTTAGTGCTCCTGTTATATCGGTATCTATTGAAGGTATTGGTGTTGCTGCATCATTAAGGATGCTGCTAGCAGGGAACAAATTAGTCACATCATAATATACAGGATTTCCTGAAACTGAATTTTGATCATTGCCAGCAGGAATATTAACAGCTTGTAAAGCGGCTAAATTATTTCTCATGGCACCATAATATACAAAATTGGAACTGTTGCCTCTATAATAGTTGTTATGGTCTATTTCCAAAACGCTGGCTGTTGAATTAATATATGCGGCATAGCCGTTGCCACTGCCATTAAAAGCAAAAGAGTTATTTAAAATGCGTAAACCTAAGACCGTTCCTGTTATATTAATGGCACGTCCATTATTACCATCAGCATTAATGCTATTGTAATAAATATTGAAGTAATTAGAATTAGTGATATAAATACCATTTGCTAAAGTTCCTGTATTTGTAAACCCTCCTCCTATACTATTGTTGGAAATCAAAGATGGCGAGCTTAAGGAAGCATCTGTAGAAGCGATATATATTCCATATTGCCCCATGTTTTTAATAATATTATTTGAAAAATTAACCGGCCCATTACTGACTGAGCAATCAATACCGCGTGATGCCGTAGGGGCTGGTTGACGCATGTCAATATAATTGTGTTTGGCAACAGCTTGGCTTGTGTAATAAAAGCGTAAGCCATAATAATAAGTGTCTAAAAACTGGTTTCCAATAACCTCAGGATTTTCAACAGGACTTGTTGAGCTTCCATAAAACACAACTCCATAATAGCCTCCTACAATAGTGTTATTCTTAATGGTTATGTTGCTTATACCTGAGGCCATAGTGGTTGGAGATGTAGGGCTTCCTGAAGCTACTATTCCACTATAATTGATTGAGGTGGCTGTGGCATTAATATCCAGATAACAGTTTGATATTGTAATATTTGTTGTATTATCGCCCATATATACACCCCATCCCCAGTCTTCTGTATGATCCAGCTCAATTCTTAGGCTGTCAATGATTATATGACTGGCTCCTGATAAGTAAACAGCAGCTCGTTCGCTGGTGCTTGAAGGTGTGTATGTAAGAACAGCGCCCGGCTGGCCTCTGAATGTGACGGTATTAACCGAGGAAGCACCGGGTATTTGACCCAGTTCAAGGCGTTCGCTGTAAAAGCCCGGCATTACTACAATTGTCACAGGGCAGGTTATACCATAGTTTTCCAAAGCAAAGGCAGCATCCGCCAAAGTGGGGAAGTTAGCCCCGGGAGCCAACCCTACATAATAAGTTCCACAAAGAGCATCGTAGGCCTCAATTGTAGCATATAAGGTATCATTTGATGGTGTAGGGTCTATTGTATTATTGGGGTTTGATGTCCATACGACCAAATCATTAACGCCGAGATTAGGTGTAAAACTACCAATATTAACACTTTCCGTTTGATTTGACGAAAGATTGCCTGACCAACTGAAAGAAGTTTGTAAAACACCATTAAGTGTCCAGTTTATATCAACACTTGTCAGTGGGTCACTGCCAAAGTTCTGGAAAGACACAAAGAGGTTTTGCGGCTGCAAATTTGTAGGCGAAACGGGTTGGTCAACGGATACTACGCCAGCATCTATAGGCGGATTTCCTGTTACAATAGCCCACACTTCTGTTCGTGAGCTTTCACAACCGGCAACCGGAAGTTCTACGTTGTTATTTAATATATTGGGGTCCTGAGGGTGCGCTGCTGAAGAAACTAACCAGTGGGTATCATCGCCCGTATAAGGACCCTCAAGGCGTGTACCGCTCGTACTGGTGGCACTGCCCGGTGACCATGTCAGGCTGAACTCTGAAGGGTCAAGACCGGCAGAAGGGGGAAATGTAAAACTCGAACCGCCCGGATAACCTACAGCATCCACTATCACGCCATCGGTATCCTTTAGTATATAACCCTGAGCAGTACCTGAACCCATAGTCGTTGTATTACCTGAATGATAATAATAATTTGCTGGACTGGGTACACTACTGCCCAATTGTCCTATAGCAATAATGGCTGTGCCATCGGGGCTTAATACAGTACCGGGTCCTAATACTTGTGCATTGTTCAAAGCGGACGCTGTCCACATTTCCAAAGTATAACCTGATAAATCGCCTCCCGGAGGACCGGTTATTTCAATATAGTCATCTGCGATAAGGTAAGAGGGCCAGCCTGTTGATGGGGCACCTGTTGAAGCTGCTCTCCAATGACATATCTCTGTAATGATAAACCCACCTGTACCACTGCTGGCCGCTGCATAGTAAGCTGTGTTGCCATAAAGTGGTGGCGTGGTGAAGACGGCACCCGTATCCAGAATATTATCATCAGTAAGTGCCGGTGTTGCGTACCAATTGATAGGATAGGGTGAAGATACAGCCAGGGTTGCTGAAGAACCATAGGCAATGGTATCATGTATGGCTATGGGTGCAGGGGGTATATACAGAAATTTCACTTCAGCTTCAAGCGTGTCATTATGGGCGTAGGGGTCGCTGGCTACACTCACATAGGTCTTGAGAATAAAGGTGGAATCGGCACCGGGTAGCACAAAGTTTATTGGTGTCGCAAACGTATGCATGATTTGCTCGTTAGGTGCTATAGTGGCTCCTACAATCTCGGTGACGGGTGTGCCGCCATCTACCGTATAAGCCGCTTCAAAGCCTCCAAAAATGGTATCCAAACCATAATTGCCTATTTGGATGGTAACCGGCTCGCTGCCACTATAGCAAAAATCGCCTAAAGGACTGACTATGCTGTCAACAGCTAAATCATGCAGTTCCGGAATGACACTCACTTTGATATCATCAATAAGCCAACCATAGTTGTTGTTAGAGCCGGCTGGGTTCATGCCGTCGGCCAGCACAAAACGCACCTGCACATCCGCCTGATTGCCGGCTATGGCTGAAATATCAAACGACTCCTGTCGCCACCATGTATTATCCGGCACGGCTTGTTGGTCATTAGCTTGCCATAAAGTGGGATAAGATGCTGCCACAAAACGGTCGCCTAAAGTACCAAACTGCCCTGTGCCCAGATACTCTGCACCGGTCAAACGCGTCCAGGTACTGCCGCCATCAACTGACACTTCCAGATAAGCAGCATCAAAAATCCACAGTTTGGCAATATGCGCAAACTCCAGCAACACAAATGTGTTACCCAGTGTACTGAATGATGCCGTGGTTACATAAGAGGTATCTCCCGCTGAAATGTCATTATGATACGATTGTGTCCCGGTATTCGATAGTGTGGTGTGTACACTCCAGGCCGGGCTGCCTGTGGCTGTAACATCAAAGGGTGGCGTTTCAAAATCTTCTTCGAAAACCACTACTTGTGATTGCAACGTAACATTAACCGCCAATAAAGCTATGGCCGTTAAAAAAATGGTAAAAAACTTTTTCATGTTAATGAGGTTTTTGATGATTATTAAGATTTGTTTTATTTAACTTTTTTTATACGTAATGTTTGTACTTTTATCCTTTTTAAGTTTTATTTTTATAATACTTAGAATATTTATTAAAACAAATTTAAGTATTTTTTTTAACTGTGACAAAAAAAAAGTGTTTTTTTTATTTTTTATTGTTTCTAAATAATATTTATTACACAGAAAAACCATTTCTTAATGTATACTTCACTCATATTTATATGTATTCTTAATTTTATTGTTGCAAAATTGAATTTGACTCGGGTATTGAAGATACCTCAAAACATTCTTTAGCTGAAAAATAACACAAGTCCAAATCCCTTTTGGGTTGGGTGACTTTGAGTCATCAGGGCATGGCAAAAAAGTAGTAAAAACAAAAACTCTAAAAACAGAAGCTTAAAGCATACTGTTGACAGC
>PXBB01000092.1 GCA_003565735.1 Bacteroidales bacterium | reverse complement strand
CGGAATACCATGATTTTGATAAACCCCTGGTGGAGAGTAAAGCACAAAAAAGGTTGATTGAACATGTACGCTCCACCTATTACAAGAATGATTTAACAGCAGCCTTGCCGTTGCATCAACTGGAGTCTCTGGCTTTATCCTTCGAAAGTTATCAACTGGCATACACTCCTGAACTGTTAGAAGATATTTTTGATGACAGTGCCAATGATGATGATTTAATGAGTGAAGGGAAATTCACCCATAGTGAAGGGGATGCCAATTGGTGGATCCGTTCCGGCACGGCGCAATATCTGAAGGATGAAGAAAATTTTGATGCGGCTGCAAAACGCTTTTTTCAACCTATTTCTTACACGGATCCTTTTGGAGCTAAGACAAAAGTTTCATACTACAAAGAATACTATCTCTTTATTGAAGAGACTGAAGATGCCGTTGGAAATAAAACCAAAGTTAACCTGTTCAATTTCAGAACACTTTCTCCTCAGCAAATGCTGGATATCAATAACAACATAACGGAGGTTGTTAGTGATGAGTTGGGGCTTGTAAAGGCGCTTGCCATTAAGGGAAAAGGCAATGAAGCGGATGAATTAACCGGGATTACAGAGTTTACGGAACCCGAAGAGCAAACAGCTATCACTGATTTTTTCCAGGCTTCAGATTCTGATCAGTTGATATCTGTAGGCAAAGAGCTATTGCGCAACGCAACTACTCGATTTGTTTATGATTTTGATGCCTTTGTTCAATCCGGTCATCCCGCTATGGCGGCTTCTATTAACCGGGAGCAACATGTTAAGCAAAACACAGACTCCCCCGTACAAATCGGTTTTGAATATACCGGTGGCCTGGGCGAGGTGCTGATGCAGAAAATGCAGGCAGAAACCGGGCTTGCCAAACAAGTGATTATCGGTGAAAACGATGAAATCACCATTGAAGAAATTGATACTGCCGCAACAATTCCGGCACAAATTCGCTGGATTGGAAACGGCAGAACCATCAAAAACAATAAAGGCAATATTGTAAAACAGTACGAGCCTTATTTCTCGGTCACGCACCGCTTTGAAGATGTGAAAGAGTTGGTGGAATCAGGGGTGACCCCATTGATGCACTATGATGCGGCAGAGCGCCTGATAAAAACAGAAATGCATGACGGCACTTTCTCAAAAACAGAATTTGATTCTTGGAAGCAAGCTGAATACGATGCCAATGATACCGTATTAGAAAGTGAATGGTATTTGAAAAGAACAGATCAGGCAAGAACGGATTATATTGCTACCCCCTCAGAACATGCTGCTGCTGAGAAAGCAGCAAAACATGCCAATACACCCAATGTGCAGTACCTTGATACACTGGGAAGACCCATCCTTTCAATTGAGCACAACAAAGAAAGGGAAAACGATGTCGATGAATTTTATCACACAAAAGTAGAGCTCGATAGTGAAGGGAATCTGCGATCGGTAACAGATGCCCGCGGCAATACAGTGATGCAGTATAAATATGATATGCTGGGCAACTTGGTTTATGAGAACAGCATGGATGCCGGTGAGCGTTGGATGCTGACCAATATTGCATCGAACCCGCATTATGTTTGGGATGAGAATGAACGGGTGCTGGAAGAGGGTTCCATGCTGCAGGAAAATCGAGTTTTCAGAACTGTTTATGATGTGCTCCAACGTCCGGTTGAAAACCTGCTAAAAGTCAATGAGGGTGAATGGAATCTCATAGAAAAGATCGTGTATGGAGAAAGCCGGCCTGATGCTTTCGAGAAAAATTTCCGTGGACAAGTATTCCAGCATTATGATTCCTCGGGTTTGATTACCAATCAACAATTCGATTTTAAGGGTAATTTGCTGGAGGTAAATCGTCAATTGACTCAAACCTACGATGCTCAGATTATTGACTGGAACCACGAAGACCCGTCCGAAGAAATCTTTACACAAAAAACCGAGTACGATGCCCTGAGCCGTATCACCAAACTGGAAAACTGGCATTTGGAAGGGCGCTTACCCGGAATCTACACGCCACAATATAATGAGCGTGGAATATTAAAAGGCGAAACCCTCTCTGTTAATGGACAGCTAACCGAAGCTGTGCGTAATATAGAATATAACGCCAAAGGACAGAAAACGCGGGTTCAATATGGAAACGAGACCACCACGCGCTATCACTATGATACCCATAATTTCCGCCTCAAACAGCTCAGAACAACCAGAACCAGCCCGGGTGATAAGTTGCCTACAGCTCCAACAAATCTGAGTGATCCACATGTTTTGCAGAATTTATATTACACCTACGATCCCGTGGGTAATATTACAGAAATATTCGATGATGCCTATGAACCGGTATTTTTCAACAACCAGCAGGTAGAGCCCAGGTCTCAATACGAGTATGACGCCCTGTACAGATTGATAACGGCAAAAGGAAGGGAAAACAATCAGGCTACAAGTGCACCGGGGCAGTTAGGTCACAAGCCTTTTGAAGTGGACATGCCCGTTACCGACAAGGCACTTCGTAATTATACCCAACACTACTATTATGACTCAGTAGGCAACATCGACAAAATAAGACATGTGGCCAATGGTGGCAGTTGGTCCCGGCATTATGGGTATGCAGATAACTCCAACCGTTTACTGCGAACCTGGCAGGGAGACAACGAAACCGATGCCGTTCAGTATCAATTTGATACTCACGGAAGCATGCTGAATCTGAATAACAGTCCTGATGAATACAGAATGCAGTGGGACTATCGGGACATGATTCACAGGGTTAACCTGGGAGGCGGAGGCACAGCGTATTATAATTATGACAGCACCAAAGAACGAACCCGAAAACGCATTGAGCGTAACGGAAATCAGGTAGTTGAACGACTCTATCTGGGCGGTTTTGAATTGTACCGTAAATGGGTGGGCGGAGTTGTTGTAGAAGAGATTGAAACCCACCACCTTTTTGCGGATGAGCAACGGCTGCTTATTGCGGAACATGTATTACAAACGGATAACAACGAACTCAATACAGGTATTCTTTACCGCTACCAATACAGCAACCATTTAGGTTCGGCCAGCCTGGAGCTGGATGGGAATGCTAACATCATTTCTTATGAGGAATACCATCCGTATGGCACTTCTGCCTATCAGGCAAGAAACAAAAACATTAAATCTACGGCCAAACGCTACCGCTATACCGGAATGGAGAGAGATGAAGAGACTGGAATGGCCTATCACTCTGCAAGGTATTATTTGCCATGGTTGGGAAGGTGGTGTAGTAGCGATCCGATTGGGATTGGGGATGGGGTGAATTTATTTCAATATGTAGGAAATAATCCTGTTGTTTTATTAGATCCAAGTGGAATGCAATCAGATCCAGATTCCGTATCCAAATTTAATTTTCAAACATCACAAGAATTTAATTTACAAGATCCAAATTTATCACAAAGTTTTGGATGGAATAATCAAAGTACACATACATTAGAACTAGGAACGCCTTTCAGAATTCCAATTATTGGCATTTTGGATGAATTAATAGGTACCAGTATAGCCATAAATCAATTAGGTGTTACATCTACCAGTTTTGGATTTGGAAATACTGGCGGACTTGGATCAACAATTGACAGTAATAATCTTAGTATAACGCGTGGTAATGCTTTGAGTGTTGCATTCGGAATGGGTTCAGAGATAGACACTCCCTTGCAGTATAGGCTTTTCCAGAACAGAGTGTCTATCGAAGACAGCGTGAATAGCTGGTTCTCGCTTATGGTCGGTGTATCTCAATATAGCCATCACGGAGGTGTTGATTTATCCCGTAGTCATGATGATACGAAAGACTTAATAGGTTACTTGGGCTTTCGATTTGGAGATCATTTGTCATTTATTACTTATAACGATGTAGTCTTCGGACGTGATCAATTGTGGACTGCTGGATTGTCTCTGGGCATTGGTCCAGGTTTAGGGCAAAGGATACCTGGCGCAGGTCGCTATTGGGGTTCGGAAACTGAACTAACATTAAGTTATGACGCCTTCACGGGTACTTTCGCAGGCCGAGACCAGACATTTGATTGCCCTAACAGCCCACAGGGAGGATGTTACATCCAGACTCCAGAAGAAACAAGTTATAACAGAAATGAATGGACAGTTACTCTACGTAACAGTGATAATTTCTTAAGAATGACAATACTTCCGAATCAAAATTTTAATGGACAGCATTGGATTCACGGAAGGGCTCCTGATTTTATTGCGATCGCCAAAGAATCAGCGGAGTTTGTTTATCCTCACGAGCAAAGAGGATTATCCGGGGTCTTAATTAACTTTGGCGGAAGCTTCTGAGAATGGCTGAGTGTGTCTAAGTGTTGGAAAAAACCACTTAATTACAATCCAAATAGCAAGAGAAACAACTTTAACCATAAAAATTCAAAACCATGAAATACTCAGTCAAAATTTCACCAGTAAGCGTCAGCAATCAAGCAAGGGTTACCATACATTTAAGAAGGGTTCTTGGGCAGGGTGCAGGGAATACTATTAAAAGTCTTGTAAGGAATGGTGGTATTGTCCGGGATAATCTAACCAAGTCTGAAGCAGACCGGATTGCCGGTCAATTGAGAAATTTAGGGGCTGTGGTGGAGGTAAGTAAAACAACAAGTGGTGAACCAGAAAAAGGGTATCGCTTGAAGCTGACAAGTGCCGGAGATAAAAAAATTGCAGTGATTAAAGAAATCAGAAAAATTACAGGTTTGGGGCTGAAGGAAGCCAAAATGCTCGCTGATAATCTGGGGGTGATTGGTGTATTTGAAGACAAAGAAGATGCTTATGATGGTAAAGAGAGGCTGGAGAGTGCTGGTGCAAAAGTTGTTGTAGAACAAATTCACAAGAGTGATTCTGATCCCAAACCAGATGAAAATCCTAAAAAAGGATATCGCTTAAAGTTAACAAGTGCCGGGAATAAAAAAATTGCAGTGATCAAAGAAGTCAGAGCAATAACAGGTTTGGGGCTGAAGGAAGCTAAAGAGCTGGTAGATGGACTTGGGATCATAAAGGAGGATCTTAGTCGCAGCGCCGCTGAGAAGATCCAGGTGAAGCTGGAGGCGGCTGGGGCGAAAAGCAGGATTGAACAAATGAGTGCTCCTCAGCCGAAGCCAGAACCAGAACCGAAGCCAGAACCAGAGCCGAAACCGAAACCAAAACCAAAACCGGAGCCATCACCACAACCTGAACCCAACCCTGGTCACGGACCTCAGCCTGATTCGAAAGATTTCAATACCGTTTACGGAAGAGTAACCGACAGTAATAAAAGACCACTTCAAAACCTGGAAGTTGAGATTTATGATGTGGATATGAGGCATTGGTATCCGTTAGCAAATACGCTTACAGATAAAAATGGGAAATATGAGTTGAAATGGACGCAGGAGCAGTTGGATGAAAGAGAGTATAAAACAGCAGACATTGCGGTTAGAGTGTTTACTGTTGAAAGAGGCTCTCTGCTTTTTGAAACCCCCATGGACGATGTTCGTTTTAATGCTTCCGAACGGGAAGAAATCAACATTACGATTAGAAAACCATTACCAAAAGAGGAAATTGAGTTTGGCCTCTTAGTGAGAAAAGTGAAGTTTCTGGCAGGTTCTGTAGATATCACTGAACTACAGGAAAATAAGGAACTTCAGGATGTGACATTTTTATCAAAGGAATTGGATGTTGAAGCTGAAAAAATAGAGCATATAATTGTTGCTCACAGACTGCAGAAAATTTCAAATATCAGTGCGCCATTCTTTTATGCCCTCTTGAGGACAGATGCTTTATTGACGAATGAGTTTTCTAAAAAACTACATTCACGATTTATAGTTGATATCAACTCTGATGATCAAACACTGCTATACGATGCTGCCTTAGCAGATTCGGAAGTTATTAAATCTGCTATTAATAAAGCTGTGGAAGACAAAGTGGTTTCGGCTTCTGAATTTAAAAACCTCAATCAGAACCTAAAAAAACTTTCTAAATTTCGAAAGAAAGCATCAGAATATTACAAAAATGAGCACCCGAAGAACGTTATTGGCAGTTTTACCAACTTTTTTAAAGAAAACAAGCTGGGTGAAATAAAGGATTTATTTAATTCCAACAGAGGTAATCTGGATAGTTTTTTCGAGCAAATATCCGATCCTTCATTCTTTAAATCGGATAGCAAGGAAGATGATGCTAAAACACACATTGAATTAGGAAAACTATTTGGATTTGGTGAAGAAGTAATACCAAAAATCGCTCGTAACAAGGGGGTTACCAAGCCCGGGGATATCAGAAAGCTTGCCAGGTTGAATAAGACTGATTGGGAAAAAGAAATAACAAAAGTAAATCCATCTCTGAAAAACAAGAAGCTTAGAAGTTCCTATGCGTCTGCAATTGTCAGAAAAATGGAGAATGAGTTCCCAACTGTAGCATTTGCGGCACAACTTACGAGGTCTAAAAAAACGGAGCTTAATAATCAGAAAGCTATAATTTCCTTCT
>PXBB01000097.1 GCA_003565735.1 Bacteroidales bacterium | reverse complement strand
TTGTTAAAAGTGTTGGAGAATTTATTTCTAAAGTGAAAACTAGGTAGTACGGCTGTTTGTTGTAACTTTAGAAACTTAGTAAACTGATCATAGATTTGAAGGAAACGTGACTGATCTTTTTCAATCTGTAACTTTCTCATCGTATTAAAAGATTCAACAGTATGTTCATTTACCTGTTTAGCAATACCCGGTATGAACTGCTCCATTCTTCTAGCCTGCTCTGCATTGAGTTCAATAAAGGGCATTGATAATTCATCAATAGTGTTAGGTGATAATTGTAATTCTTCCAACGTATCTGTTAATGCCTTTTCAAATCTATGAGCCTTATCTCCTCTATTAATAATTCTTGCATTTATTTGTGCATCTAACTTTTCCCCTGTATAGTGTCTAACAGCTCTTTTAAGCTGTCCTATGTTTCCTGCCAACCTATACCCCTCTTCAGTAACAATCTGCCCATTTTGATACTTCAGAGGCTTCGAGAAGATATCCATAATGTCACTCATATACTTCTCATCATACATAACCTCTAAATTCTTACTTGCTCTTGCTAAGAATATATCATTTACATCTTTAGAGAATACATTATTACCTTTTACCATATCTCCTAATTGATTTGAGAAGTATTCGTTGATTTGATTGATGTTAGGATTTTGAATCATCTCTCCTGTTTTCGGATCAGGGATTTCACGAATACCTCTTTTAAGAGAGTGAACATTAAACTTTTTCCCAAATCCTAAATCAGAACCAAACCCTTTTAATTTACCTTTAATACTTTCTATATCTCCATCAAGGAGATTTTTACCAAAGTCAGTTAACACATGAGGCATATAGGCATCTAATGTATAATCCAATTTACCTAAGACTTGCTCTTCTTGTGCCATACGGTTAAACTCTTTACGGAGTATTTCAGATACCTTACCTACTTTGGTTTCAGCTAAATCTCTATCCTTTAATACTTGATGCCATGCAGGAGGTGTTATTTTACCAAGATAATTCTGAACAAAATCTTTACCTTCAATAGCACTAACCATGTGTTCAAATGCTTCTTTATTTTCTAGAGCCTGTTCTGATTGACGAATGTTTCTTGTCAATCTTTCAACATCCTTATCAATACCTTTTTCAATCGCCTCTTCCAATTCTTTATGATGTGTTTTGTGCATTTCATAATTATTAAGGATAGATTCTCTTTCAGGAATCATTTCATTTAATTGTTTTTCAAATGCATCTGCTTTACGTTTATCAATCTCTGCTAATTGATTTTTTAAATCATCAACATAATGATTGAATTCTTCTGATCTGGTTATGTTTTGTTTTGTTACAGGTGAACCATCATGTGCAATAGGTTTGCTATTAACTTCTTGTGCTACTTTTTTCTTTTCCTTGTTACTCTTCATCATCTTCATAACACGTTCAACAAAATCATCTTTAGACATTTTTGCTGTTACTTTTTTACCTTTGGTTGCTTCTAACCTATCAATGCGTTTAGCTTTTTTAATACCATTATCAATGTTTTCTAAGGCTTTCATATTCTTATCAATAACATTTTCATGTTTGGCAATATCTAAATCTATTTTATTAAAAGATTCCTTACCAACACCTTTTGTTTTACTTTCCTGTAACCTTTTAATCTCATCTCTTGCTTTGCGAATGTTATTATTTTTAGCACCTTTCTTAACTGCAATAGCCTGAGGATCATTTGCTATTGTTTTGTAATAAGAGATTGATGTGGCTTCCTGAATCATTCTCTCTTTTTCTGCTGAATACATAACATCCCAGTTATCAGCATATTTACTATCGTACTTTAATAACCTATTCACTTCATCCATTACTTCATTTACTTCTTTATTTACTTTATTATATAAGAGTTGGTCTTGTTTGTTATACTTTTTAAGAGCATCAGGATGCTTCTTTATGTTCTTACCAATTTTCTTAGCAACATTCCATCGTTCAGGACTTAACCTTGCACTCTTTGTTTTGTTGTTGACATATTTATACAACCCTATTCTTTCCATCATTTCTGCTTTTTCACCTGTTGTTGGCAATCTATATTCCATATCAACACCATCAACACGCCGAATTATATTAGATAGTTCAGGGTCTTTTTGAATCATATTTTGTAAGGCTTGACTGTTTTTAAATTCACTCCACTCACCCTTAGTATATCTTCCTGATCTGATACCATCTCTAAAGTGACCTTCAATAACTTCATTAAAGTTTTTCCAAGAAGGTTCTTTTGCTTTTAATGATAACATTCTTTCAAAAGTTTCAGCAGGACTACCGTTTGATTGGTCAATGACTTTATTTAATTCTGTTTGAACACGATAATCAGGAGCACCATAGAATTCACCTTGCGAATCATCAACCATTTTTATAGGTTTACTTGTATCAACGCGCCTACCTGAATGTTGACCTTTAGTCCATTTACCTGAAAGTTCAGAACTCTCATTTCTTGCACTCATATTATCGAGTGCCTGCTCTCTTCTTGCATGTAAAATATTCTCATCAGCATATCGTTGACCTTGTAACCTATTCATCTCATCTCTACGGAAGTCTAATATCTCTCTAAGTGTCCTCATACTTCCATCTTCTTTACGCATATACTTATTGATTAAACTTGTACGTTGAAGTTCTTTTTGTTTTAAATCTCCATACATAGCACGATATTGTTTAAATATCTTATTAGCTTCTTCATGATTACCTTGATTCATTAATTCATTTGCTCTGTTAGAAAGACCGTCTATTTGTTTTTGTTTTACTTTTTTATATTGAGACCAATTCTTGATAGGAAATCTACTACCATATCCACCAACTTCATGAGCAACCCACGGGAAAATAAGCTCTGCTCTACCATTGTAAAACATAGAGCTTTGTACGATATGATCATAAACCTGACCTCTTGTTTTACCCTCAGCAATAAGAGAAGATATTTCTCTTAAATTACCTTCAAACATAGTAGGGGATAAGTGATTAGGTTTTCCAAATAACCATGTAGATATTTCATGAACATGATCTACTTTATTCGTAGTCATTTGTTGAGATAGATCAATGCTTCTTTCAACTTGAGCATCTTTTATTTTAATAAACGCTTCTCTTTGAGTTTTAGGAGGTGTAAACCTTGAAAACTTCTTACCACCTTCTTCAACAACATTCTCTGTCCAATGAGGAAATTTTCTTTTAAACTCAGCTATTTTATTTCTTGATGTGGAAGAGTATTGTTTATATCCATTTTTATTAACTTCTGTTTGTATCTTTTTCCACATACGATCTGTTAAACCTTCTGGTCTTAAATCAGGTTCAAAAGGTTTATGAGGAACATCTTCAGGTATCTTTGCTAATTGACTTTCAAAACCTAAATTACCTACAACACGCTCATCTGATTTGATAGCTCCAATTCTTCTAAGAGTATCAGTGATAAACTCATCATCTAGTGATTGAAGGTGATCTGTTGCTAACTCTAATTGTCTTTGTTCAATTTGAGTTGATATACTGCTTTGTCTTGCTGTATCTTTACTTTTAACTGCTTCATCAAATTCTCTTCTTAAAGAAGCTAATATATCATCATCATACAATGTCCCATCTTTACGTAATGCACCTATGGCTTTATCATATTCGGTTGCCACTCTTGATTGTTCTCTTGATGTGGAAACATAATTTTGTGCATTCTTTCTAACCACATCATCAGGAACAGGAGCTTCTGATACAAGACCTTCTTTTTTAGGTATTTGTATATCATCATGTAATTTTGTTAATTGTTTTGTATCATGTTCAACCATCCAGTTTTGAGAGTTATCAAACTTATTAAGCAACTCTCTTATATGTCTTTCCTCTTCAACAAAATCAAGATCAATAGCTTCTAACATTTGCCTTTCTCTAATCTTCACATCATCTAATGCTTTTTCAATACCTTTTAAATCATCAGCAGAAGTCTTCTTTAATGCATCAAAGAATAACCTATCTTGTTCTAACTGAGCAATTTTTATTTTAGAATTATCAATAGTTTTAGCAAATTTAGCTTGCCATTCTGCACCTAGTTGAGTCTCATTAAGATCAACCATCTTCTTTAATTCCGACCATCTTGCAGGGTCTTCCATGATAGTAATGACTTCTTCTTTTTCAGCAGGAGTTAGTTTAAAATCATCAATCTCATCAAGAACTTTTCTTACTTCTTTTTTAGCCTTCAATGCTTCTTTTGTTCTCATCTTAGCTCTGGTAGTTTGTTCCATAGCTTCATAAAAAGCAGAAGGATTTACTTTAGAAAGATTGTATAATTTACTTTTTGTATCAAACAAATTACCAATCTTCTGACCTTTAACAGCATTACGAAGTTTGGCATAACCTTCTGGAAGAGGAGTCCTATCTGCCATCTTATATATCTTTTCAGGTGCTATAAAATCCCAACTTAACCTATCAACAGCTTCTCTACCAAATAACTTTTCTGAGAAAGGAAATTCCTGCAATCCCCACCTTAACTGATGATCTGCTTTACGAAGCCCTGCTGTTGTATTAAATTGATCTGCAAATCTTTTAGATACATTCTCTAATGTATCTCCTGCCAGATCAACCTTTCCCCTTGATCTGATTATGTTAGATGCATCATCAGGAGTCATGCCTTGTGTTGATATGCGAATTGCATCATCAACTTTTTTAGAAGAATGTCTTGCTATACGATCTGCTTCTGTAAAATCAAGATGAATACCTGCTTGTTTATATTTTTTAGTTAAGGAAGATATTTTTTTATTATAAGTTGCATCTGTTATTTGTTTAGCTATATTATCAAAATTCTTCATCATAAATTGAGGTGAGTTATCTGCTAACTTCACCCCTGATTGTTTTGCAAACTTTTGAAGAGTAGGAATACCATGAGAGGCTTTCATACCCAATTTACCTGAACCTTTAACACCTGCACCTATAACCCCTGCAAGTGGAATATAGGTAACAGGATCAAGGGCAATATCCAACCCTAAACCAATAGCACCTTTGGCAAATCTACCACCAAGAGATTCAGGTTCCCAACCAGTATCACCTAACCATTTTGATCCGGTATGTCTATTATCTTCTCCACCAAATAAACCTGCTTTAATACCTTCACTAATACCTTGAGAAACACTAATATCATTACCTGATGTAAGACCACGTAAACCACCCATAACAGTATAATTACCAATATTAAGCAAATCAAAAGTACGTTGAAGTCCACTTCGACTCTCTTCTGGTTCTGCTATTTTTAAAGAAGGAGTATCATCATTATCATCACGCAATAGATTCCTGCCTAGCTTTTGTGCAGGATGAAACATTTGTGGTGTAAATCGTTCCAATTATATCACCTCTTCTCTGTCCCCCACAATCTTTCCCCTATCCTTCTCATCAAACCACTGTCTGGGTCTTGATACAGATCAGGTTGTGGGTAACCATGTGTACCTGTCATGTTTTGAAAATGCTCCTGATTGTATTGATCCCACATGCTAGTAGAATCATAAGCAGATCGTTCATCTTCATAAATACTATAACCCAATGCTCCTTCATTGGTAAAGTGTCTCCAAAGAGGCGTTGCAAAAGTTTGCTTGATAGGTTGTTTCCAAATATTTGTCTGAGCAAGAGGAGCTTGTGGAGGTGTCCCACCTAATGGAGTTGAGAACTGTTGTTGTTGCTGAACAAGGAAATCAGCACTACCTTGTGAAATAATCTCGTGCATCAGGTTTTCACGCTGTTCATTTAATTCTGCTACTCTGATTTGATATTCTTGAGAATTTGGATCATGTAACGAATCATGAATTCTTTGCATCTCCAAATTATATTGGTCTTCAACCATTTTTGCCTGTGTACCTATTTTATACTCATACATTTGTAATTCCTGTTGGAATCTTTGATTTGCGATTCTCTCCTGACCTTGTATTTGAGCCATTGTTCTTGCCATATCAGCAGACGCTTTTTGTGCAATCTCCTGAGTGTTAAACTGATGTTGAACACCCATCTCATTGATTCGCAAATGAGAGCCATGAGTAGCTTGTTCAAGAGCATATTGATGTTGGTGATCTAATTGTTCTAACTGATGCCCTTGTTGTTGATTTAATAAGTCACCCTGCATGGCGTGACCTCTGCGTGCTTCCATATCAGATTGCATCATACCAAACATATTTTGAGCATACATTTGATCTGCCTGACCTCTTGCACCCATAACACCATAACCATGTTCAGCAGAAGCCTGATTTGCTCTAATGTTTTTCTGACTTCTTATTGATTGTAATCTATCATTAATATCATTTACTCTTCTATCTCTATCACTTCTTGTATCACTAACCAAACCCTGCCTTCTTGATTCATCAGAACGTTGAATACCCTGCATCTGTTGAGAATTTTGAATACCCATTTCCTGACCATAAAGAGCAGAACGTTGTGAATCAAGATAAGCCTGTTCTCGTATAGCGTTCTTTTGTTGTTCAAACTGAGCTTCAGCTTCACGAACACCAAGTTTCCCATCAGCAAC
>PXBB01000094.1 GCA_003565735.1 Bacteroidales bacterium | reverse complement strand
TCTGCTAAAGTTGGGCTTTTTATATTCTTCATGCTACAAAAATACAACTTATATTGTTGATATACAAATAAATAGACGTTTATTTGTAGCTTTTTTTAATATATTACCGTGCAACGGTCTTCTTTTTTATTTAAGAATAAAAAGAAACCAAACCCATAATTATTTCAATAATATTGGTATTATGACCATTTAAAAAATATACATATGTGAAATAAAATTATCAAACATAAAAAATAAATTATCAAACATAAAAAATAAAAATAATATTTAATATTTTTGCAGAATGTTTAGCAAAAGAAATTTTTTCAGTGAGTGTAAAATGTTTAATAACAGTAGATAAATATTTTAACTGATAATATTTTAAAAAAGATTGAATTTAATAAATAATAATATTAGAAAAATAAATAGATATATTAACATAAATAATATTATACATTTAATTATTTTAATACCCTATGTTTTTTAACAAATAATGATTGAGATGAAGAGACCAGTAATTATAATTGTGTTAGCTGTATTTGCAGCTGGTTTAATAATGGGTTCTTTTTTATTTAACAATCCCGATATTAAACATAGCCATAGCCCTGAGAGGGTGATTGAAAATAATTTCTACGAAGTGCGTGAGACAGGCTACCGTTTTGTTAGCCCATTGCTTGAATGCAGCTATAATGTGCCATCGCGTTTAAGGCAAATGGTAGGGATGAGAGAGGAAGTAAGCATATATATACAAAATGCTCAAAAGCGTCATGAGGTACAAAATGTATCTTTCTATTACCGGGATTTACATAATGGCCCATGGATAGGTTTTAATGAAACGGACTTGTATGTTCCTGCGAGCTTACTTAAAGTGCCCATCTTAATTGCAGTGCTCAAAAGGGCAGAACATGACAAAAATTTTCTTAAAGAAACGGTTTTTTTTACGGAAAGTCATTCAATTCATTATCCGGGTATTTTGGGGAGTCAATCTTTAAAGCCCGGAAGAATATATACTATAGAAGCATTGTTAGAGTATATGATTGTTTATTCGGATAATGATGCTAAAGATGTTTTACTTTATGTTATAGGAGATAATGTTGTAGAAAAGATTTTGGTAGAATTTGGACTCACATTAGAAAACCCCAATTTGAATGGAGATTTCGTATCTGTTATAGAGTATGCTTCTTTTTTTAGGATTCTTTATAATGCAACATTTCTTAGCAGAGAGATGTCAGAAAAAGCATTAGAAATACTAAGCCGTGTGGAGTATAAAGGTGGTATATCCAAAAATCTTCCCGAAAATATTGTTGTAGCTAGTAAGTTCGGAGAAAGAGGTTTTCTGGATGATGATAAAAAACAACTGCACGACTGTGGTATTGTTTATTTGGAAAACAGACCCTATTTGTTGTGCATTATGACCTCCGGAAAAGATACTAATGAATTGAATAAAGTAATATCTGATATTTCTGAAATCATATTCCGGCATGTTTCAATATAACCTGTAGTATCAAAAAATAATTAGATGAAAATAGCAGCATATATTTTTTAAGTTGAAAAATATCATTTTATATGCGTAAAATCATAGTGTAATGCTTGATTAATTCTTATGTATTTGGGGGTTATAATTTAATCTGTAAATTTTTTTCAAAAAAATATCGTTTTAAATATTTTGTTTAACTTTACATATTATTGTTAAAACAAAATTAAAACAAAATGTATGCAAAATATTGATTTAGAAACTGAAGAAAAAAGAAAGCTATACTATACTTTCCATATTACAAAAGAACAGCAGCTTTTGTTGAAGCACTTCTTAAAAACGCATAAAATTCCCTATAGAAAACGTTCGCGTATAAGACGTTATTTCAGTACCAATACTATTGTCGTGTTGGCTTTTTCTATAGTTCTTTTGTTTTTTTTATTGCTGCTGTATAAACTTTAAAAGGCCGGGTTCTCATGTGTTTTCACAATGCATTAAGTGTTGATGCCCAAAAAATAGAAATGCGCTTTGACGCTTCTTTTGATGCAGGGAAAACATTTCAGCCCATATACCATGCCAACGCATTTAGTCATATTGATTGGCCCGTAATAACTTTAGAAAGCCCTCAGAAAATAAATGATTACAGCTGGGGTTTGATTCCTTTCTGGGGTAAAAATTTAAAACAAGCCCGAGAAATACGCACCAAAACTTTTAATGCACGTGCGGAAACGATTTTTGAAAAACCTTCTTTTCAAAATAGTGTAAAAACCCAAAGATGTTTGGTTTTATCTTCCGGATTTTTTGAATGGCACCATAAAGGGACGCGTAAATATCCGTATTTTATCAGCATGAAAAATAACGATTTATTTGCTATGGGAGGTATTTATAGTTCATGGAAAGAGCCTTCCTCGAAGCGGGAGATACATACATTCTCAATTATTACCACACAGGCCAATAGCTTAATGGGTTTTATCCACAATACCAAAAAACGTATGCCATTGATACTCAAAAGGTCTCAGGAAGAAATATGGTTGAAAAGTGATTTGACGACAGATGAAATTACAACAATGCTGCAGCCTTTACCGTCCGACTGCTTAGCTGCATATACTGTTACCCCACATATTTTAAAAGCCGGATACAACAGCAACAGACCTGACACACAAAAACCCTACATCTACCCGGAACTGGATAATAATGCAGGGCTTTTGTTTTAGCAAAAACTCACATTATGCATCACATACTTTTTAGTAACTCCTGAACGCTAAACGCCTTAACGCCAAACCCAAAACCCCTTTTAACCCCTTATTACGAAGTTCCAATACATAAATTGTTGGACAAAGGGATGTTTTTTTTATTTCACCTCTTCATAATCAGCGTCTGCTACTTCGGAGTCATCATCATTGTTGCCGCCATCTTTTTTGTCAAAATCAGAAGGGTCTTGACCTTGCTGTTGTGCATTTTGTTGAGCGCCTGCATCTTGCTGAGTGGCTTTATACATATCTTCACTAGCGGCTTGCCAGGCTGTATTTAAGGCTGCTAAAGCGTTGTCAACAGCTGTTATATCTCTGTTTTTATGCGCTTCTTTCAAATCGTTATGCGCCTTTTCAATAGCTTCTTTCTTTTCTGCCGGAATTTTATCGCCATATTCTTTCAGCTGTTTTTCAGTTTGGAAAATCATGGTGTCGGCAGTATTCATTTTATCAATTTCTTCTTTAGCCTTTTTATCAGTTTCCGCGTTGAGTTCAGCCTCTTTTTTCATTTTGTTAATTTCTTCTTCCGAAAGGCCGGATGAGGCTTCAATACGAATATTTTGAGATTTTCCTGTGGCTTTGTCTTTAGCATTTACATTCATGATACCATTGGCGTCGATGTCGAAAGAGACTTCAATTTGTGGGACGCCTCTGGGTGCCGGGGGTATGCCGTCAAGGTGGAAGCGGCCGATGGTTCTGTTATCGCGTGCCATGGGGCGCTCGCCTTGTAACACATGAATCTCTACAGAGGTTTGGTTGTCGGCTGCTGTAGAGAACACTTATGTTTTTTTGGTGGGTATGGTCGTGTTAGACTCTATAAGCTTGGTCATTACGCCTCCCATAGTTTCGATACCAAGAGACAGTGGCGTAACATCCAAAAGTAATACGTCTTTAACTTCACCTGTTAAAACGCCTCCTTGAATAGCTGCACCAATGGCCACAACTTCATCGGGGTTAACACCTTTGGAAGGTGCTTTGCCAAAGAAGTTTTCTACTATTTTCTGTATGGCAGGAATACGTGTGGAACCACCTACTAAAAGTACTTCATCGATGTCTGAAGCAGAAATTTTTGCATCCTGAAGTGCCTTTTTACAAGGATTGATAGTTGCTTGCACCAAATCATCAACCAGTTGTTCAAACTTCGCACGGCTTAAGGTTCTGACCAAGTGTTTTGGGATACCATCAACAGGCATGATATAAGGCAAATTAATTTCTGTTGATGTTGAGCTGGACAATTCAATTTTTGCTTTTTCAGCAGCTTCTTTAAGCCTTTGTAGTGCCATAGGGTCTTTACGTAAGTCGATATTTTCATCCTTGAGGAATTCTTCAGCAAGCCAATCGATAATGCGTTGGTCGAAGTCGTCTCCACCCAGGTGTGTATCTCCATTGGTTGATTTAACTTCAAAAACACCATCGCCAAGTTCTAAAATAGAAATATCAAAAGTACCGCCGCCCAAGTCATAAACAGCTACTCGTATGTCCTTGTCTTTTTTGTCTAAGCCGTAGGCAAGTGCTGCCGCTGTAGGTTCGTTAATTATTCTTTCGACTTTAAGGCCGGCAACTTCACCGGCTTCTTTAGTGGCTTGCCTTTGCGAATCGCTGAAATATGCCGGTACAGTAATAACTGCCCTGCTAACCTCTTGTCCGAGATAGTCTTCTGCTGTTTTTTTCATTTTTTGAAGTACCATGGCAGAAATTTCCTGTGGTGTATATAAACGGTCGTTTATTTTTATGCGTGGGGTGTTGTTATCGCCCTTTTCTACAGCATATGAAACGCGTCCTCTTTCAGTAGCCACCTTGTCGAATGATTCGCCCATAAACCTTTTAATTGAAAAAATGGTGTTTCTCGGGTTGGTTATGGCTTGACGTTTGGCAGGGTCTCCTACTTTCCTCTCACCACTTTCTGTAAAAGCTACTATTGAGGGTGTTGTTCTGCGCCCTTCACTATTTGGTATTACAACAGGCTCGTTACCTTCCATTACGGAAACGCATGAATTAGTTGTGCCTAAATCTATTCCAATAATTTTTCCCATTTTAATTTATGTTTTAGTGTTTTGTTTTTTATATTTTTTTATTATTGTGTTTTGTATTGTCAATGATTATGCCATTTGATACAAGCCATAGAAAAAAACTTCTTTTGTGTTAAATTGACACGTCAGCAACAAGCCACACCACAAAATGGCTTATATAAGTGACAAAAAGGCAGTATGTTTTAGAAAGTTTTTGTCGTAATTAAATTAACGGCGGCTCAAAAATATCCAGACATAATACAGCAGAGTAGCTAGAGAGGCCAGCGCAGCTACCACATATGTTGATGCAGCCCATTTTAAGGCATTGGTTGCTTTTTGATGCTCTTGTCCGGAGGTTAACCCTGCATTGTTTAGCCAGGCCAAAGCTCTTCGCGAAGCATCAAATTCGACAGGGAGTGTTATAAAGCTAAAAAGTGTCGTGCTTGCAAAAAGAATAATACCTATGAGTAAAAGTTCAGGGAAGGTATTTACGAAAATGATTCCGGCCAATAAAATCCACTGCATTATTCTGGAGCTGAAGCTTACAACCGGCACCAGAGCAGAGCGTAATTTTAAAAAGCTGTATGCTTTAGCGTGTTGTATGGCATGACCGCTTTCGTGCGCAGCAACTGCTGCAGCTGCAACACTTCGGCCCTGATATACTTCGGGACTTAAATTAACAGTTTTGTTGAGCGGGTTATAGTGGTCGCTGAGTTTTCCGGGAACAGATTCAATGCGGACATCGAAAATGCCACTATCATGCAGCATCTTTTCTGCTACATCGCGTCCACTCATACCGCTACGCAGAGGAATTTTTGAATACTCATTGAAACGGGATTTTAGCTTGTTGCCTACCAACCAACTGATGAGCATGAAAATGCCAAAAATTACGTAATAGCCATAATATAATTCCATAATTGTATGTTTTTATTTGTGTGCTTCGACTTATCAAAATTTAAACCAAAAATTACTGCTGCTATAATGTCAGCCTTTTTGATTTTCTTTTAGAAATATTTCTCCAGTATATTTTATGGCATTTTCGATTGGAATAAATTGAAAATGCAATGCCTGTCGAATTTTTTTGTTAGAAAAAAAGTATTTCTTTTGTGCTGTTGCAGCTGTTTCTTTTGTAATCATCGGTGCTTTTCCTGTCAATAATGATTTCAATGCCGATCCGCGCCATGCCAAACTACTCATAAGTGGCGTTGCTTTCCATGGAGGAGGTTTTACATGGATACTCTTTGCGATTGCATAAAAAAGGTCTTTATATGAAACATTTTCTGCATTTATAATAAACCTTTCTGCGCTTATTTCGCTTTCCATAAGTTTAACCATTACCGAGGCCACATCCCGCACATCTACAAACCCATTGATACCGGTGGTATAAAAACTTAAACCTTTGTGCATTGTCTCAAAAAGTTTGGCACTGCTTTTATGCCAGTGGCCTGTACCAATTATTATAGATGGGTTTATAATAACTGCGTTGAGTCCTTCAGCAATACCACGCCATACTTCTAATTCAGCTTCATATTTGCTGAGTGCATAATTAGATTTTTTATGCTGCTTTAACCAAGGCGTCTCTTCATCAATCTCTCCGATTTTTTCTGAGCGTCCTATAGCAGCAATAGAACTCGTATGACATAATTTTTCAATTTTTTTTTCAAGACATAAGTTAACGACATTCGCAGTGCCTCTAACGTTTATGTTATGCATGTATGCTTTGTCAGAAGGGTTAAAAGAAACCACAGCAGCAGTATGGTAAACTTTATTGATGCCTTCTAAGGCTTCATCGAGTGCATGTATATCTGTGATATCTGCTTCAACCCATTCAATATTGTTAAAAAGGGCTTCGGTTTCTGTTCCCCGAAGCGCAAAGATTTTTTTTACATAAGAGATGTCGCTTTGCTTTCTTTTGATAGCTCTTACATGCATTTCGTGAGTACAAAGCTCCAGGAGAAGGTGTGCTCCAACTAAACCGGTTGCACCGGTAACAAGATTTTTTTTATCAGACTTGTGCATCTGGAATTCTAAAAAAGGATTTGGGTTTTAGGTTTTTTGTTTTTGTTTACGCGCTGCGGGGAAAAGCACATTGTTTAAAATGAGTCGATAGCCCGGAGAATTTGGGTGGAGGTCAAGCTCGGTGGGAGGGTCACCAACAAAGTGTTGATAATCTTCGGGGTCGTGCCCACCATAAAAGGTAAAAGTGCCTTCTCCCAGCGAACCATGTATATACCGAGCTTCGTTAAGCGCTCTGTTTTCGCCTAAGATTATTACATTAGGTTTGATATGCTCTTTACGAAAAGCAGTTGATTGCCCCATGAAGCCTTTTATAACTTGCTCATGGTTTTGGCAAAGCATGGTAGGAACAGGGTCCCATTTAGCTGAGAATTCAAAAAGAGTAAAATAGTCGGTATTTCTGTTGCGGCCTGTTTTGGGGACATCAATGCTGGATTTAGCATATTCGTAAGGGTTGGTAACCAGCTTAAAGTCGGTAAAAGCAAAAGTTTTTGAAAAGTCAAGTCTTTCCTGAGCGTCGGGGTCCATAGGGTCGCCATCAAACATTGGTTGTAAAATGTCAATGCCTTCGGCAGCTAAAGCAATATCTAAGCTTTCCGGAGCGGAGCACATAGCAAATAAATAGCCCCCACCCAAAACAAAGTCGCGTATTTTTTTGGCTACAGCCAGTTTTAGGTGCGACACTTTTTCAAAACCTAATCTTTCGGCCCTGGCTTCAGTCTGTCGTACCTCCTCAATATACCAGGGGGCATTTTGATAGACAGCCCAAAACTTCCCGTACTGGCCTGTGAAATCTTCGTGGTGGAGGTGAAGCCAATCATAAAGGGGCAAATTCCCTTGCAGTATTTCTTCATCATAAAGTTGATCATAAGGTATTTCTGCATAGGTTAAAGCCAGGGTTACCGCATCATCCCACGGTTGGTTCAGCGGAGGTGTATAAACAGCTATTTTAGGTGCTTTGTGAAGTTTAATAGCTTCTTTATTAACTTCAGGGTCTGCTATTTGATTTAAAATCAGTTGGGCTTGTGCATCAGCAATAATCTGATAGGAAACTCCTCTTATCAAGCACTCATCTTCAAATATTTTGTGGTGTCGGAACATAAAACTACCGCCTCTGTAATTCAAAAGCCAATCAACTTCGACATCTCTTTCCAGAACAAAATATGCAATGCCGTATGCTTTGAGATGGTTGCGTTGGGAGTTATCCATGGGGATAAGTATGTGGGCAGCATAGCTGTTAATAGTTAAAAAAAAGGCCAGACATAGACACAGCAATCTTACCATACAATTTCTTTTTTGATATTAGTTCATTGATAACGCTAAGTACGGGTAATTATTATGTTTAAAAGGGCGTGTCGTCATCTTCGGGCAGACTGCTAAAATCAGACATATTATCGGAATCACTTTCGTAAGTGTCGTCATTCATTTTCGAAGGCATCTTTATGGATTGAGGGGCCTTGTCGTAGTCTTGGTTTGGGTTAATATCCTGATAAGTCATATTATCATCGATATAGTCAGAAAACTTGGCAAAACGATCTTGAAAACGAAGTTTAATATCTTCCAATGCGCCATTACGGTGTTTAGCAACGATGATTTCAGCCATGCCTATCATAGAGTTTCCGTTTTCGTCTTCAGTTATTTTGTAGTACTCGGGTCGGTAAATAAAGATCACCATATCGGCATCTTGTTCAATGGCGCCGGATTCTCTAAGGTCTGAGAGCATTGGTTTTTTAGAGCCACCGCGTGTTTCTACTGCACGGCTGAGCTGGGAAAGTGCAATAACCGGAATATTAATTTCTTTAGCCAGGCTTTTTAATGATCTGGAAATGGTACTTATTTCTTGTTCTCTATTGCCTTTATTGTCACCACTGGTTGACATAAGTTGCAAGTAGTCAACAAAAACAGCCTTGATATTTCCGTGTGATTTAAGCCGTCTGCATTTAGCTTTCAGTTCAAAAATTGATAAAGCCGGTGTGTCGTCAATAAATAATGGTGCTTCAGACAGGGCGTTAACTCTTGTTTGAAGTTGTTCCCACTCATGATCATCTAGGTTGCCTTTGCGCAATTTTTCGATAGGGATTTCCGCTTCGCTGGCAATAAGCCTTGTTATAAGCTGAACAGAGGGCATTTCCAATGAGAAAAAGGCCACAGGCATTTTGCAGTCAACGGCCATATGTCTTGCCATGGAGAGAACAAAAGCTGATTTACCCATACCGGGGCGTGCTGCCAGAATGATAAGGTCTGAATTTTGCCATCCTGAGGTCAGCCTGTCTAATCCCGTAAAACCTGATGGCACACCGCTCAGGCCGTCTTTTCTATCCCTCGCCGATTCAATACGGTCAATAGCTTCTTTTACAAGCTCAGACATGTTTTCGTGACCTTTACGGATATTGCTTTCGCTTACATCAAAAAGCTTTTGTTGTGCCAAATCCAGTAAATCAAATACATCTGTTGCGTCTTCGTAAGCATCTTTGTTAATTTCCGTGGAGATGCTGATAAGTTCTCGTAGTATATATTTTTGAACAACAATTCGTGCATGGTACTCAATATTGGCGGCTGATGCAATTCTGTTTGTTAGTTGGGTAAGGTAATAGGGGCCACCGACAATATCCAGTTCTCCATTTTTTTTGAGAGCTTCTGTTACCGTTAGCAGGTCAACGGGGCTTGAAGCATTAAACAGTTGCAGTATAGCCTTGAAAATCTTTTGGTGGGCATCTCTGTAAAAATATTCCGCTTTGAGAATGTCTATTACGGAGCTTAATGCATCTTGTTCCAGCATAATGGCTCCTAATACAGCTTCTTCAAAATCAACGGCCTGTGGTGGAATTTTACCGCCGTCAACAAAAGGCTGTCTTGTAGCCATTTTTTGAAAAAATGGCCCTTTTTTATTGTTTTTTGCTTCGGTCTTTTCTTGCATTAATTTCGGTCTTATTTTAATTTTTTAGCATGTAAATTTCTTGCAACATGCTGCTATTCACAGATGTTTATTTTTAGAAAGCGTACAGCCTTTTAAACTTCAAAAATATAAATAAACTTTGTTTTATGACCATAAGTTTTTGTAAAAAAAACGGCGCTTAAGTATTTTTTTTTTAGACTAAAAACAATCAACCTAAAAGTCAGAAAATCAGACAGTAATAATTATCTCTCTGAAATTCATGGTGTTGAGAAATCTTTTGTCTGCAATTCATAGGATTACGAAAAATTATCATGTTTTTTAAATCTCACATTATCAAATTCATGCATTAAATTATAACATTTTTTAACATTTATTTTCAGTACGTAGGTTATATTTCAGGGGTGTTCTTTATGATATTTTCTTAATTTTGAATTTTGTTTGATGGTAAAAAAATGTTTAATTAAAAAAAGATTATGAAACTAATAAATACCTTATTAATAATACTGTTATTTTTATTTTCCCTGCAAGCGCAAGAACAGTCTTCTATACATAGTTTTACAACAAAAACAATTGAGGGCGATGTTTTTGAAATGAGCAGTTTAAAAGGGCACAAAGTACTTATCATAAATACAGCATCCAAGTGTGGATTTACCAGTCAGTATGAGCAGCTCCAGCAGCTTTATGAAACTTATAAAGACCAAAATTTTACCATTATTGGGTTTCCTGCCAATAATTTTTTGAATCAGGAGCCGGGCACCAATGAAGAGATTTTGGAATTTTGTCAGGTTAATTATGGCGTAACTTTTCCCTTGATGACAAAAATCTCTGTAAGAGGTGCCGATATTGACCCCATTTTTGAATGGCTTACAACCAAAGATAAGAATGGTGTTTCGGACAGGTCGGTATCATGGAATTTTCAAAAGTTTTTGATTGATGAGAATGGTTTTTTGGTAGATGTTTTTTCTCCACGAACCAGCCCTCTGGATGATGAAATTGTGAATTGGGTAAAAGGTACGGAATAAGCATTTGCGATTAGTGAAGTAAACAGTCATGGGGTTTTTAATGACTCAAACAAGAAATCCCATCCTGTATTATTCGCAAAAAACTAAAACAAAATATGTATAAAACAAATAATCATGCATATCATTTTCACCCTCTTAAAAACTTCTTTATTAGCTTTTTTCGAGAGCTTTTGCTTTAGTCATTGGTTTCGATGTGAAAGCCTTGGAACAGGACGTTGTTTTGATAGCTATCGGCGCTTAACAACTTATACCAAACCGCTAACAAGGAAAACGCAGTTGAAATTGTTAGCTGGTTTGAATAATGCCGACTGTTATACAAGTTTAAAGACAAGTCGGTATGACTTAAATTAAAAGCGTGAATAATACAGGGTATGATTGTTTTTTTTTATTTTCTTTGCAAAAAATTTTTGAGTAGAAGCTCAAAGAGTATTAATCAAATATTATAATTATGTCTTTAAGATCTAAAACATTAGAACTCAAGAAGAGGATGCAGGATGCTTTGCAAGGTGGCGGCTCCAAAGCCATTCAAAAGCAGACGGCAATGGGAAAGATGGCAGCCAGAGAAAGAATTTTGTATTTGCTGGATCCTAACTCTTTTCATGAGTATGATTTATTAGTTGAGCATACGGCACGAGATTTCGATATGGACAAAAAAACGCTGCCAGGCGATGGTGTTATCACGGGTACCGGCAAAATAGGCGGCCACCCGGTGTGTATATATGCTCAGGACTTTACCGTAGCGGGTGGGTCTTTAGGGCGGATGCATGCTCAAAAAATAACAAAAATTATGGACCACGCCATGAAACTTAAATTGCCGATTATCGGCATTAATGATTCCGGCGGGGCCAGAATTCAGGAAGGTGTTAACTCACTGGCCGGCTATGGCGAGATTTTTTACCGTAATACCCAAGCCTCGGGTGTCATTCCGCAAATCTCAGTAATACTTGGCCCCTGTGCCGGCGGTGCTGTTTACTCGCCCGCTTTGACCGACTTTGTGTTTGTTGTTGATAAAATATCTAAGATGTTTATTACCGGGCCCGAAGTCATCAAAACGGTTCTTGGCGAAGAAATTTCGATGGAAGACCTTGGTGGTGCTAAAGTACATGCAGAAACAACCGGTAACGCTCACTTCTTTGCCAACAGTGAAAAAGAATGTTTTGATCAGATTAAAAAATTGGTAACATATATTCCCTGGAATAATGCCAAAAAAGCGGACACTTTTCCTGTAAAACAGCCCAAAACAAAAACTTATAATATTGAGAAGGTTTTTCCCACAGACCCCAAAGTACCTTACGATGTCAGAAATGTTATCAAGTCTATCAGCGATAATTCGGATTTCTTTGAAATACAGGAGTTTTTTGCACCCAATATAGTGATTGGTTTTTCGCGTTTAAATGGACAAACCGTTGGTTGTGTTGCCAATCAGCCATTAGTTTTGGCCGGTGTTCTTGATGTTGACTCCTCCGATAAGGCAGCACGCTTTATCCGTTTTTGTAATGCTTTTAATATTCCTTTGGTAACGCTGGTAGATTTACCCGGCTATCTACCAGGCATTGATCAGGAGCATGCAGGTGTTATCAGGCATGGGGCTAAGGTATTGTATGCTTACTCTGAGGCTACGGTTCCTAAAATAACACTCATCCTGAGAAAAGCATATGGCGGTGGCTATATTGCTATGTGCTCTAACCACCTCAGAGCTGATTTTGTTTTTGCGTGGCCTACAGCTGAAATAGCTGTAATGGGACCGGAAGGAGCTGCCAATATCATCTTTAGAAATGAAATTATGAGTGCAGAAAATCCTGACGAAATAAGAAAGCAAAAAGTAAAAGAATATAAAAAGAAGTTTGCAAATCCTTACGTTGCTGCTGCTTATGGATATATTGATGCAGTTATTGACCCCAAAGAAACGAGAAAGTTTTTAATTCATGCTATGGAAATATCTGTTGGTAAAAACGAAATGCGCCCCGAGAAAAAGCATGGCATACCACCATTTTAAAAAAACTGTTGAACATGGAAAAAAATAAATCACCCAAAAGCACGTCATCTAAAACCACTAAAAAAGATTGCACAAAGCAGACTAAGCCCAAAGCAAAGCCCAAAAAAGCAGTATCCGAAAAAGAAGAAGCTGTAAAAGCTAAAAAAGAAGTTAAGCAAAAGGAAGTCAAATCGGAGGTTAAGCCGGAGGATGTTCAGGTAACACCCACCGGGAAAAAAGACCCTGCCGCTGTTGAAATAGTCCACCCTGAGGAAATTGACGATTATTATGATTTTGTAAATTTTTCTTTGGAGGATACTTCATACAAAACCACACTCAATAAAAAGTTTACCAAAAGAAAAAAATACGAAATACCGGACTTGAAAAAAGTGAAAGCCTTTATTCCGGGCACCATAAAGAAAGTATTCGTAAAAGAAGGTGATAAGGTAAGCGAAAATGATAAATTGTTGGAATTAGAAGCTATGAAAATGAAAAATATTTTAATAGCTCCAATGGATGGCAGAATCAAAAAAGTAAATGTGAAGCAGGGAGCTCGTGTAGCTAAAAATGAAATACTTGTGGAGCTGAAATAGTAAAGGTTTATGCTAGTAAAAACTTTTGGCAGTGCTGTTTATGGTATTAATGCTACAATTATTACTGTAGAAGTCAATGTAGATAAGGGCATACAGTTTTTTTTAGTAGGACTTCCCGATAGTGCTGTAAAAGAAAGTCATCAACGTATAGAGGCTGCACTAAAAAATGTGGGGTACAAAATTCCGGGCAAAAAAATTGTTATTAACATGGCTCCGGCCGACATTCGTAAAGAAGGCTCTGCTTATGATATGACCATTGCCATAGGTATTTTGGCTGCCTCCGAACAAATTATGGCTGCCGATATAGACAAGTATGTTATTATGGGGGAACTCTCTTTGGATGGCACTTTAAACCCCATAAAAGGGGCCTTGCCAATTGCTATTGAAGCTATGAATAAAGGCTTCGAAGCCTTTATCCTTCCCGAAGAAAATGCCAAAGAAGCTGCTATCGTTAATGAACTGAAAGTTTACGGGGTTAACAACATTAAACAAGTCATTGATTTTTTTAATGGCAAAACAGAGCTGGAGCAAACTATAATTAATACCAGAGAAGAGTTTTATCACGGCATTAACAATTATGAATTTGATTTTTCGGATGTCAAAGGGCAGGAAAATATTAAAAGAGCTATGGAAATTGCTGCTGCCGGTGGTCATAACATCATATTAATAGGGCCTCCCGGCTCCGGAAAAACGATGCTGGCTAAGAGGTTGCCATCAATATTGCCACCCCTTTCACTTTACGAAGCACTTGAAACGACAAAGATCCATTCAGTGGCAGGACGCATGAGCAAAGATAGTGCATTGGTCTCTGTACGGCCATTCCGGACGCCGCATCATACCATCAGTGATGTGGCACTCGTTGGCGGAGGAACCCACCCGCAACCCGGCGAAATATCCATGGCGCACAATGGGGTCTTATTTCTTGATGAACTTCCGGAGTTTAAGCGCACTGTTTTAGAAGTATTAAGGCAGCCCTTAGAAGACAGAATTGTTACCATAGCTCGCTCCAAATATAGTGTCGAGTATCCTACTAATTTTATGCTTGTGGCTTCCATGAACCCTTGCCCTTGTGGATATTATAACCACCCCGACAAAGAATGTGTATGCCCGCCCGGAATGGTAAAAAAGTATCTGAACAAGGTATCCGGACCACTACTTGACAGAATTGATATCCATATTGAGGTCACACCCGTTCCCATCAACGAATTTAATGTAAAACAAGAGTCCGAAAGGAGTGACACAGTAAGAGAACGGGTTGTTAATGCACGTAAAATTCAGGAAGAGCGCTTTGCTAATATCAACACCGTACACAGTAATGCGCAGATGGGGTCCAAATTATTAAAAAAATACTGTGTGCTCGATGACCCCAGCATAAATCTGCTGAAAACAGCTATGGAAAAGCTGTCGCTATCTGCAAGGGCTTATGACCGTATCCTTAAATTAGCGCGTACCATTGCAGATATGGAAGCTTCCAAAGATATCAAGGTCGAACACCTCGCCGAAGCCATTCAGTACAGAAGCCTTGACAGAGAAAACTGGGCTTAGTGGGTTATTTCCCTCCTTCTAAAACGCTCATAATAAGTACGCTGAAAAAGTTTGATGCCAAGCTATAAATAAATTGCGGTGGCATTTGCCTTGTATAAGTGATTTTGGTTTTATGCTGCCTTATGCCTATCAGAAGGCAGGTTGCTCTGGTTTCAGTTTTATTACTATTCGGCAACTATTTTGGCATGCAAAAACTCTCTGTTCATTTTTGCGATAGCGCTTACAGATATGCCTTTAGGGCATTTAGCTTCGCAAGCGTAAGTGTTGGAACAGCTTCCAAATCCGAGTTCATCCATTTTTGCCACCATTTTTTTAACACGTTCAGCGGCTTCTACTTTACCTTGTGGCAGCAGCGCATATTGGTTTATTTTTGCAGCTACAAAGAGCATGGCAGAGGCATTTTTACATGCCGCAACGCAAGCGCCGCATCCTATACATGCTGCCATGTCAAAGGCTTTATCACTTTTCTTCTTACAAACGGGTATGCTGTTAGCTTCCGGAGCAGTGCCGGTGTTTGAGGAAATAAAACCGCCAGCAATCAATATTTTGTCAAAGGCTGAGCGGTCGATGAGCAAGTCTTTAATTACCGGAAACATACGCGAACGGAATGGCTCAACGGTTATCAGTGAGCCGTCTTTAAAAGAGCGCATACGTAATTCGCAGGTTGTTGTCTTGGGTTCAGGGCCATGGGGTTGGCCATTTATGTACAAACCGCAGCTGCCGCATATCCCTTCTCTGCAGTCATGGTCAATGGCAACAGGGTCTTCACCTTTACTTATGAGTTCCTGATTCAGATAATCAAGCATTTCCAAAAAACCCATCTCAGGCGAGACATCGTTTAGTGAATATGTTTCAAATTTACCTTTTGACTGTGCATTTTTCTGGCGCCAAATTTTAAGTTTAATATTCATGGTTTTTATTTTTTTCGTTTTATCTTATTACATCATTTATTGTAAAGATACACTATGCTATTCATAGCTTCTTTCTTTGACTGCTACATTTTCAAAAACAAGTTCTTCTTTATGCAGTTGGGGTGGATTTTCATCATCAGTATAGGCCCAGGCAGCCACAAAAGAGTATGCGTCATCTTGCCTACGGGCTTCACCATTTTCGGTTTGGCTTTCTTCTCTGAAATGCGCCCCGCAGGATTCTTTTCTGTTAAGACCGTCATAGCACATAAGCTTTGCTAGTTCAATAAAGTCGGCAACTCTCAATGCTTTTTCCAGTTCCTGATTGAGTTCATCTGCTTTGCCGGCAACTTTAAGGTCGCTCCAAAACGCTTCTTTAAGAGCATCAATAAGTTCAATGGCTTTTTTCAATCCTTCTTCATTGCGAACCATGCCGCAGTAGTCCCACATAATTTTTCCAAGCTTTTTATGGAATGTCAGAGGTGTTTGATTGCCGTTTATTGATAGTAAACGCTTGATTTTATCAGAGGTGTTTTTCTCGGCCTGTATAAACTCAGGTGTGTCGGAGGATATTTTCCCTGTTCTGATATCATCAGCCAGATAATCGGAAATGGTGTAAGGTAAAATGAAATAACCATCGCCGGAGCACTGCATTAGTGAGCTGGCTCCCAGTCGATTGGCGCCATGGTCGGAAAAATTGGATTCCCCGATGGAAAAGAGCCCGGGTACGGTTGTCATCAAATTATAATCCACCCATAAACCGCCCATAGTATAATGACCGGCAGGATAAATGCGCATGGGTGTTTCGTAGGGGTTTTCGCCCGAGATTTTTTCATACATTTCGAAAAGGTTGCCATATTTGTTTTCTATGGTTTTTTTACCTTGTTTTTCAATAGCGTCTTTAAAGTCAAGGTAAACCGAGAGGCCTGTGTCGCCCACGCCATATCCGGCATCACACCTTTCTTTGGCGGCTCTTGAAGCGACATCACGTGGCACCAGATTCCCAAAAGCAGGATAGCGGCGCTCAAGATAATAATCTCTTTCTTCCTCGGGAATGTCCACAGGTTTTCTTTTGTCCCCTTTATTTTTAGGGACCCACACACGACCATCGTTACGCAAAGATTCGGACATAAGCGTGAGCTTCGATTGGAATTCATTGAGCACAGGAATACTGGTAGGGTGTATTTGCACAAAGCTGGGGTTGCCAAAAAATGCACCTTTTTTATAAGCAGCCCAGGCGGCTGATGCATTGGAATTAACAGCTAAAGTGGACAGGTAATAAACTGTGCCATAGCCTCCTGTAGCCAGTATAACGGCATGTGCCGAATGCCTTTCAAGTTCGCCATTGACAAGGTTGCGTGCAATAATACCCCGGGCTTTGCCTTCCACCTTAACGATGTCAAGTACATCGTAGCGGGGGTACATAACTACAGTTCCCTTATCAACTTGACGTAACAGCGATGAATATGTTCCCAGAATGCATTGTTGGCCGGTTTGACCTTTGGCATAGAAAGTACGTGAGACTTGTACACCTCCAAAGGAGCGGTTGTCGAGGTAGCCCCCATAATCTCTGGCGAAAGGTACCCCTAATGCAATATAGTGGTCGATAACATCGTTGCTGACTTCAGCAGCTCTGTACACATTAGCTTCGCGGGCTCTGAAGTCGCCGCCTTTTATCATATCGTAAAACAAACGGTAAACGCTGTCGCCGTCGTTTTTGTAATTTTTGGCAGCATTAATACCGCCCTGCGCAGCAACTGAGTGCGCTCTGCGAGGTGTGTCGGAATAACAAAAAACCTTGACATTGTAACCCATTTCACCCAGAGATGAGGCTGCTGATGCTCCGGCCAAGCCAGTGCCTACTACAATAATATCTATGCGTTTTTTATTGGCCGGATTCACTAACCTTAAATTGTTCTTATGTGTTGTCCACTTTTCAGATAAAGGGCCTGCGGGTATTTTAGCATCTAATTTTGTCATGTGTATGATGTTTGTATTGTGAGTACTTGTTTAATAAAAGAAATAAAAATAAATAGGAATAATGCTGTATCCCATGCTTACAACTATGGCATAAATACTAGAAAGCGCCTTAATAAATGGTGTATAGCGTGGGTGGTTGAGACCAAGTGTTTGAAATGCTGATTGAAAAGCATGGTTTAAATGAAATCCTAAAAAAACAAATGATATGATATATATGAGCGTGTAGATACCGTTCTTAAAAAGATATTTTGCCATGGCATAAAAGTCGTGATTATCAGTTGTTATATCACCGGGGATATCTACCAAATTAAGCTTAACAAAGAAAAAATGTGTAAAGTGAATAATCAGGAAGATGAGGATAATAAGACCTGTATGTATCATGTATTTTGAAAAAAATGAAGTTTTAGAGGTGTTGCTCACAGCATATTTTACAGGGCGGGCAAAGTAGTTCTTAATCTCAATTAGCAAACCAATAATAATGTGAATGATAAATCCGGCAAACAGCACATACTCAAAAATTTTCACAGCCGGGTTTTCAGTCATAAATACGACGGCATTACTGAAGGTCTCCCCCTCATCACCCATTAGCATCAAAAGGTTTAAAAACAAATGCACCACCAAAAACAACATTAAAAACACGCCGGCCAAAGCCATTACCACCTTGCTGCTTATCGTAGAAGGTCTTAAATTTAATTTTCTCATATTTAAAGCTTTTATCTTTTATAAGGAATCTTTTTTCGTTTTATAAAATTACAAAAATATATGTAAGTTTATAAATTCCAATTGTGTAAATCAAATTTTTATTTAAATTAAATAAAAATATAAATATAAAATACAAAAAAGCATATTAGGCTAAAAACTTAAATTAAAGCCAAATGAAATGGTGTTTTGGATACCGTCTAAAAATGGTGGCGTGAAGTAATTCTCCGTTTTGTCCTGTATTTCAGAGTATGTATAAATGGCAAACAATCTGAAGTTGTTAAACATGTTATAATGCGCTTTGAAGCTCAGGGCTTCTTTTTTCCAGAGAGTTTCTTCCATGAAAGGGGTTGCAGTAGATGAGCCGGGTCTGACAAACTCATGCTCTTCGCCTTTTCGGGCCTGTATGTAGCTTAGTTTTAGAAGCAAACCTCTAAGCGGGCGGTAGTCTATGGCAAAGTAGTACTCTTCGGCGTTATCTCTCAGATAGTGCCCTAAGTTGTACATATTAGATGTAAAAGTGGTTGTGGAAATATAATGCCGGTAAACCCAGGGATTGTTGCGGGTATATTCGGCAGTCAAGCTGATATTAGAAATGAGATTACTCACCCGTGCGCCGCCTTTAAAGCTTAGTTGATTGCGGTGGTTTTCTTCATCGAACATCGTTTTAATTTTTATTTCGTCAATCAAAACCGATACATACAAATGTGTTTTGGGCAATTGACGTGAGCTTATGTCAAAAAACATTTGGGCATTTTGCCCGCTGTGGTTGTAGGTGCTGTTGAGTGTGTGATCGACAGACTTGTAAAATAGTAAAGGAATAAGGTAGCCGGGCTGAACGCCAATATCACTATATACGATGGAGTTACCAAAAGAAAAATGAAAATCTTTAAAAGGCGTCACAGTAAACATATTGGCTGCAATGTATTTGTCGTGAAAAACTTCCCTGTAAACCATATCAGAATCGAAATATGAACGACTGCTGTCAGTAACTTCAGAAACAAGCCAGCCATGAATGTAGTTAAATTCTAACCAATCAACAGGGTTCAGGTGCAGCCTGATATGTGCAAAAGAAGGAGTGCGACCCGATAATATATTGGCGCCATTGTAATGGTTGCCCCATACGACATGGTCTTTAACCAAGCCGATATGTCCGTAATCAAAATTATATATTATACCGCCCCGCATTTCGCTGAAATCGTTACGCCCCGTACCATGTATATTCTTTTTGTAATTGGCTCCTATACGCTGTGTTAAATAACTTTCTTTGGACATAACCTGCGATTCGTTATTATCAACCAGAGAAGCATAAACACTTAGTGTGTTGTTGATGTCTGCAAATGCTTCGGCCCCGTTGTAGCGGTGATATGTTAAGCCATTGCTGTTCGAGAAGTATTGCAAGCCTAATACCGGACGGATGGAAAATAAAAAATTGTCATCTCTGTAATTAAAACTGGCAGGATCAATGCTAAAACCTGTATTGGAATTATGTTTTAAAAGATCTATAAGCAAAGCATCAGGAATTGAATCTGACAATCCATAATCCCTTAAAAAAAAACTGAGCTCCTGTTTTTGACGTTTATTAAGATGGTCTTTTTTCTTTAGGGCTTCGTTAAGCTTACTTTGTATCAACGAACGGCTGTAAGGTTTTACTACCGAGATAAGGCTGATAAGACCTTCCTGAGCTAATTCATCTAAAAAATTGTAAACATCCCTTGTGGCGTAAACATTGTCAAAAACAACTTGCGCATGGGTTATGGGCGGGTGGATTAAAATCAAAATAAATACTATTATGGGGGCTAAAAACTTCATGGTTTTTTATTTACAAATGTATATTTTTTTTACGCTGTTTTTCGAAAATTCTTTGTATTTATTATGATAGTGTTAAACCATAATTCATACCGAAAAATATAAGCTGTAAGCATTTCTGTCTAAAACAGCCTCATAAGGGTTTTTTATTAAATGTTTTTAAAATAAATAGAAGTATCATATATATGTTAAATAATATTGCTATAATTGATTATATATTAGTTCAGCCAAAAGCGTAAAAATGTTATCATTGAATAAGTGGATAGAATTACCCCAAACATAAAACACAAATCTTTCCGTCAGATACCATTATATAATCCAAGTTTATGGATGTAAAAAACTGAATAACAAATAGATGCATTCATGATGCTCTTTTACTGTAAAGTACATTATGAGAGAAAAAATTTTCAAATTATAAAATACTAAAAAACAGAAAATTATAAATTTTTATTAAAAAAATTACTGCCTTGTTTTTTCTATTTCATATTTTTTTTGTAAATTAAATTATTATTCTTTTTGTAAGCAAAATGGAATTTTTGTATCATTTATATAGAACATTAATATCTGAAGATAAATAAAAAATTAGTAGAACAATAAAAAATTTTATAATCAATTAAACAACGTTTTAGTCCTATGAAAAAGTTAAACATTTACATCTTAACAGCATTCATGATGTCGTTATTTACGTTAACGGCATATTCGCAAATTACAGTTTTTGAGGAGGATTTTGAAACTCCTCCTTTTAATGTAACAGCCACAGGGAGTCCGGCCTGGAGTGTTAACGACACACTTTATAATACGGGCACTCAGTCCTACTATAATTACATTACGCCAGGCGACACTTCCTATTTGACCACGGCATCTTTCAGCACTTTGGGTAATACTTTTGTATTGCTTGAGTTTGCTCACATTGCCAAGTTATGGATATTTGATGAGGCTTTTTTGGAAGTCTCTGTTGATGGTGGCAGCAGTTGGACGCGCCTGACCGGCTCAGAATACCTGGGTTCAGGGCAGTTTGGTACTTTGGGTAACAGCTTTGTAGCAGCATCTTATCCCACCTTATGGGATGCCAACGATCAATATGCTTTGCCGGATAATACCTGGTGGCGTCAGGAATCGTTCGATATTTCAGTTCTGGCAGGTAACCAGGCGGATGTTAAAGTACGTTTCGTGCTGGCAGACGGCATGAACCCCCCCGGCGACAATAATAATTTTGGCTGGCTTATTGATGATATCAAAGTCAGTGTTATTCCCGAATTGCATGATTTATCCCTAGACAGCATAATAAGCCCGGTAGGTGATTTTTGTTACGATGGCAGCGAGCCAGTAACCGTACAAATAGGCAACTATGGCTTAGATACTATTTTTGGAGGCTTCGAAGCGGCTTATACGGTAGATGGCGGCACACCTGTCACCGAAATAGTAGGCGCTACTATAGCTCCCAATGAGTATATTATTCATACTTTTACGACACCTATAGATTTTACATTACCCGGTGCCGACTCTACCTTTATCCTCAAGACTTATGTCAGCGTTGCCAGCGACCCTTATGCGCATAATGACACATTAGATACAGAAGTAAAATTTTTGTATATACCCCCTTCTCCTGTAGCCATAAATGACACCATTGCTTATGGGACTTCAGCGACCTTGGAGGTATCATCGCCTTATAGTGTTAACTGGTATGCGACACCCTCGCTTGCTGATGATAATGTATTGGACACAGGTACTGTGTTTACAACTCCCGTTCTTTATGGCAACACGGCTTACTATGCAGCGGCCAGCAGTGGTACAGGAGGCTTTATTATTACGGAAATATGTCATTGGCGTACAGCTTCTACCGGTGCTCCTACAGGTGGATGGCCGGCATGGATACCCAGTTCAGACTATATTGAAGTCACAGGACCTCCGGGTGCAGACCTTGACGGCTATACGCTGGAACAGTGGAGTGCAACAGCTATTACTTCAACATTTACTTTTGGCCCCGGTACTGTCTTAAGCCCCGATGGAACAGCTATTATTATTATTGGTTCAGGTAATGAAAATGACCCGGCAAATTATGTTTATAATGGAAACTCCGGTGGCAATTTTAGCTCTACAGTAGCCAGTGGTAAAATATTAATTGATCCGTTCGGTACTATTGTAGATGCTGTGGGTTATCCGGGCAGCTCCAGTTATACTTTCCCAGCTGCTTCTGGTGTTACTTCTGCTGATTGGTCAGGAAATGTTCCGGCAGCAAATGGAACAGCAGGAACGCGCCTCATAGGACCTTACACCAAAGATGCTACTAACTGGGTGGTTTCTTCTTCTACACATCCTCAAGACCCCGGCGATGTGAACCCCGGTGTTGAACCTCCTGTATCGGGCTGCGAAAGCCCTCGTACAGAAGTTTGGGCTGTTGTTACCGGTAACCCCCCTGTGGATGCCGGCGTGGTTTCTATTGACGAACCAGTATCGCCTACAAATTTGGCGCCACAGGATTTGGTCGTTTCTATTCAGAATTTTGGTACAGACCCGCTCACAAGCGTAGATATACACTGGACGCATAACGGTGCCCCTCAAGCACCTTTTAGCTGGACAGGTAACCTGCAGCTAAGTGAAACAGATTCTGTAACCATCAGTACAACATTTACTCCCGTGATGGGCAACAACAATATAGTAGCCTGGACTGTTGACCCCAATGGTGTTACTGACCCCATGCCTTCTAACGATACGGCTTATACCGTCATAGAAGCCTTTGAGCCTCTATGCGGCACTTATATTATAGGCAACTCGGCAGCGGCCAACTTTGCCACCTTCGATGATGCTGTGTATGCTTTAGAATTTAATGGCATTACATGCCCTGTTATCTTTGAAGTGGAAGCCGGTGTTTATAATGAGCAAATTATTTTAACGGATATTACAGGCACTTCTGCTACTAACACCATCACTTTTATAGGTGATGATGCAGCAACAACAATACTAACTTACGAACAAAACAACTCGGATGACCGCTACACAGTTCGCTTTAATGCTGCCTCGCACATCACTTTTGACAAAATGACCATAGAAGCAGACCCCAACGGCTCTTACGGCTGGGCCGTTCACATTTTGTCACACTCAACTGATATTGTTTTTCAAAACTGTAGCATTGTAACGGATATTGCAACGACATCTACTTTTTATAATGGTGTTGTAGCTTCAGGAACAAACACAGGTTATACAGCTCAAGCCGATGGCATTGAAAACCTCAGATTTGAAAACAATGTTTTTATAGGCGGATACAACGCCCTGCGCCTAAATGGCAGCACCTCATCTATGATGACTGATGTGGAAATACTTAATAATGAATTTTATGAGGCCAGACACACCGGTATTTATCTTATCCGTTTAGATGGTGTTGAGGTAAAAGGCAACTTTTTAGAAGGACGCTCCGGTATTACTTCCGGTGCCGGTATGTGGCTGAGCAATGTGGATAACTTTGAGATTATAGGTAATAGAGTGTTTGACCAAGGACAGTATGGTATTTATCTAACAAATACCACAGGCACCTTAGCTGAGCCATCAGTAATTGCCAATAACGAGATAGCAGGTGTTGGAAACACCGGTAACTTTGGCGCAGCCATTAGGGTTTTGGGTTCTTCTAGCAATCTTGATATTCTACATAACAGTTGCTTGCTCACAGGTGGTACCGGACGAGTATTTCAGGTGACTGTTACCACACCCAATAACATTCGTTTGTTGAACAACTCTTTCGTTTACGAAGGTGGCTCTACAGGACATGCCATGTACGTAAATAATGGCAGTATTTTCTCTGAAATAGACCATAATAATTACTATAGCAACGGCAGCAATTTTGTGTATTATGACGGTACAGAACGTTCTAATTTAACAGCCCTTCAGGCACTTAATAACCCTCCGGGCAACGACCAAAACTCTGTCTCTGGGGATCCTGTTTACACAGCCGTTGATTATCTTTATCCTCTGGGCACAATACTTAATGAAGCCGGCACGCCTATTACCGGCATAGCAGACGATATTGAAGGTAATCCGAGAGACCCTGTCAATCCCGATATTGGCGCCTATGAATTTACACCCGTTTCTGCCGATATTTCCCTTGATGATGCCAAGTTGGCAAGAGGGGAATGCCTGAGCTCCAACGACAGTGTTTATATGACTATCACTAACATTATCGGCGACACAGTTGATTTTACTGCTGACCCCCTTACTGCCGTTTGGGAAGTCAGCGGCCCTGTTAACTCTTCCGGTACCATCGTTATCAATACCGGTATTTTGCCTCCATTGGCAGAATTGGAATTTGGCAACGCCGGCGTGGACATGTCTGTGCCCGGCACTTATACGCTGGATGCTTATATTGAGCCCAATGCCGCTAACAGTTTTGATAACAATGACACCATACTAGGAGCCTTTGTGATGGATGTGCCCGCCTATGAGTTTGATGCACAACCGGACTCAATACTTATTACCAACTCGGTGGACACCGTAGAACTGACAGTAAGTTCTAATTTATTCCCCGGTGGCGGGTTTATCATTACGGAAATATGCCATTTCAGAGGTTCAGCGACTGGAGCACCCGTTGGCGGTTGGCCGCCTTATCTGATTGCCGATGATTATATTGAGATTACCGGAGCGCCCAATTCTGATT
>PXBB01000079.1 GCA_003565735.1 Bacteroidales bacterium | reverse complement strand
TATAATTTTTAAGCGTATTTTGATTTGTTTTGGGTATTCAATACCTTAAACCCAAATTGAATGAGATACTGAAAACTTAAAAAAAAAGACCGTTTCTACATAGAAACGGTCTTTTTTTTTTTAATATGTGATTTTGCTTACCAACCCAACAGTCTCAGACCAACAGAAACCGGATATATTTCAGGGTCTTTGGAAGACTTAAACATAGGCAGCAAGGCATAGCTGGCATATAAATTAACAGACCCCCAGCCGATGCGAACATTTAAGTCGGCTCTAAATGGATTTAAATTAAAATCATCATAAACCCTATCTCTGTACCTTGCACCATCTATTTCATAAACCTGACGTGTATGAGAGCCTATTCTAAGGCCAAAAACCATACCCCCTGAAATATGAAACCTTGAGCTTCTGCCTGGTTGTGCTTCGAGTAAAACAGGTAAAGTCAAATAAGTCATTTTGAGTTTATTTTTTTTGAGGCTTTTAATGGTGTCTTCAATGCCAACCACTTCATTGTGAGCAGGCAAAAAGTTGATATCATGAGCAAATTGATAATTATTAAACGAAAATCCTAAGCCTGTTACAAGACCCACTCGATTTTTGTACAAGTTGAAACTTTCTTCAATAAGATTTAAGTTTACAGCAATAGATCTTCTATAATCAAGCTCCATAAATTCATAAGCTGTGGGTAAACTGAGGTTATGATCTTTGTCAAGAAAACCGTTTACGCCTATTTCAACACCTCCCCAGTTGCCACTGAAATGACGTTTTCTTTGAGCTCTCTTTTGTTTTTGCTGGTCTTTATCTGTGAGTATTAACACTTCACTTCCCCTGATACTTATTCGGGTAGTGTCGGCCACAGCTTTTTTAATTTCCGTCTCGGATGCTTTTCTTAAGCTGCCCAGGCCTGTCGTCTCTACATTTATTTCAGCAGGCGATTCTACATAGTAGATATTACCTAAGCCACTAATAGAGCCTTTGAGATTTTTTGTGGCATGCACTTGTGCTTTGCCTGCCCCTGCCAATCTGATTTGCGTATTTTGTGTTTCCAAATTAAATGCACTCAAATGGGAAGCGCCCAGAATTTCAGTATTATGAAACCCGGCCTCACCATCAATGACCATACTTGCTGCTCCGCTGAGCTTAGACTGTAACTCTTCGGCAGCAACAGTGAGGCGCACGTATGAAGCACCTTCTGCCTCCACTTTTAAAGAACCGGCAGTAATGATTTCGCGACCCGTGAGCCTGGATGCACCGGTTAGTTTTATTGACGCTAATTCCGAAAATGTTACCAACACTTTGTATTCGTTACTTGGGTCTGGAGACTGAAGTACAAGTTTATTATTTTTAACATCTTTCTGAAATCTTTCAATAACCTGTGCAGGGCCTTCAATGGTAATTGTGTTGCGCCCTGTTTGTTCGAGTTCTATCACTGTCGTGCCTATAAGTTCAATACTGCTGAAAGATTCCAGATCCTGGCTTAACTTCTCGGTATTTTTCATTGAAGCATAAGTACTTATGCCTAATTGTGTGGCCATTGCCAAAATGAACACTGTAATTTTTTTTAAATAGCTGGTTTTCATAATTTAAAGTTTTTAAGTGAAACGAATAATTTAACTGCTTTTTGTTTGCTGTATGTGTGACGCCTAATAAATCCAAAAAGTTACAGTTAAAAAAAATTATTCGGAAATTCTGCTGCGGGAATATACAACTTGTCCTCCGAAAGCCAGTTCAGTATGAACAACATCATCTTTTTTGAAACGGTTGACATTAATGATATCTCTGTCAGCTAAAGAATTAATGCCATAGGTACCAATATCGACTGCATTTTGGAGGGGGGTATATTCTTCTGTATCCTGGGTTCCGAAAACCTTATTTAGTGCATACACTATAAAGCTTTCGCGGGGTTTCTCTGAAATTATGTCCGAGTAGTCTTCAACTTCATGCCTATGCTGCTGAGCTATTTTCATATAATGGTATATGCTGCTGAACTCATTTCTTTTTTCGGACACCAAAGACTGAGCATGTGAAGTGGGGATGTCTGAAAGTCTTCTGCTTTTAACAGCCGTGGGCAAAAAATCTTCTTTATGCAGTTCTTTTGTTCTAGGAGCTGTATGTGAAGCTATTAAACTTTGATCCGGCTCTAACGCCAGACGGTCTGCATCTTTGTCATCTTCTTTTGCAGCTAAAGTTTCATCCTCAGTAATCGTGTCAATATGCTGATGGGTTATCTTTTGTTCCGGGTTTTGGTTTACCGTATTATCAAGTCTGTTAAAAAGCATAAAAATCAACACCAGGCTGGCTGCTACTGAAACGGCTGTAAAAGCAGGCCAAAGCACAATTCTTTGAGCCGTTTTTTTCTTAAGCTTATTTTTTTCATTGTAAACGATGTCCAAGTCAGGCTTAAGATATGTTTTCTTCAGCAATTCCAAATCCGTAAGATATGAGGGATTTTCTGAGAGGAAGTGCTCCAGGCGTTTAGCATCTTCTGTTTTTAAATCATTTTCAAGGTAGGCGATTAAAAATTCGTTGATATTATTACCGTTAATCATAACTTTATCGCCAATATTTTTTTTGAGTGTTTCTTTATTTTCGAAGACCTGCGTATCATTAACCGGATGGGTTACGAATATATTTTTCATTTCATCCAGTTCTTTTTTCAGATCGGGATTTAGCAAAAGGAAATCCTGCAAATCTTTTATTTGGGCTGCCGTAAGTTCACCCTCTAAAAAGTCCACAAAATAGATTTCGTAATTATCTCTGTTTATTTTCATCGTCATACGTTATAATACTTTTTCAAGTGATCCGATATATTTTTTCATGGTTAAACGGGCGCGGTATATATACACTTTGACTTGAGATTCGTTTAAGCCGGTGATATCACCTATCTCATCATATGCATAACCTTCATAATCCCTAAGCATTATCACTGTTTTTTGAATTTCGGGCAATCGGGCAAGGGCATCATCAATAACCTCCTTGAGTCCAAAATACTCTTTGTTTGTCCCCTGCAAAAATGGTTCTGACTCTTCAAAGTCTGCCTTTTTTTTATCTTTTCTAATAGCATCCACCATGGTGTGGTAAGCCGTGGTAAAAAGGTAAGAGCGCGACTTTTCAAATGCAATCTCATCTACACGCATCCACATCTTTTCAAACGAATCCTGTACAATATCCTTAGCTTTATCAGCATCCTTAATGTTTTTCAAAATAAAGCGAAAAACATTATCAGCGTACTTATCAACACAAATATTGTATTCGTCCGTAGTCATTTTTTATTTTTAACTATGAGTGTGACGTGAACCTATAATGTAAAGTTACACATTTTTAAAAAAATAAAATAAAAAATGATGTTGTAAACACTAAGCAACACAAACCTTGGCAAACTAATCGAGCTTGAGTACTGCCATAAAAGCAGATTGTGGAATTTCGACATTGCCCACTTGTTTCATGCGTTTTTTGCCTTTTTTCTGCTTTTCGAGGAGCTTCCTTTTTCTCGTAATATCGCCACCATAGCATTTAGCCGTTACATCTTTACGTAAAGCTTTAACCGTTTCGCGTGCAATTATTTTGGAACCTATACCGGCCTGTATGGCAATATCAAACTGTTGGCGTGGGATAAGCTGACGGAGCTTTTCGCACATTTTCTTCCCGAGCGTATAGGCATTGTCCTTGTGTACCAAGGCCGATAATGCATCTACAGGTTCACTATTGATAAGGATATCTACTTTTACCAGTTTAGATTCTTTATAATCTATGGGGTGGTAATCGAAGGAAGCATACCCCCTGGAAATAGTTTTAAGGCGGTCGTAAAAATCAAAAACAATTTCTGATAATGGCATTTCAAAGATCAGCTCTACCCTGTCTGTGGTAAGATATACCTGATTTTTGATAACACCTCTTTTATCAATACAAAGAGAAATAACCGGACCTACATAATCCGATTTGGTAATTATCTGAGCTTTTATAAAGGGCTCTTCAATATAGTTAAGTTTCCCCGGCTCAGGTATTTCGGAAGGGTTTTTAACTATGATGAGATCATTGTTGGTAGTGTAAGCCTTATACGACACATTAGGCACGGTAGTAACCACAGTCATATCAAACTCTCTTTCTAGACGTTCCTGAACGATTTCCATGTGCAACATACCCAGGAATCCGCAGCGGAAACCAAAGCCCAGAGCAGCCGAAGCCTCGGGAACAAATGTAAGAGAAGCATCGTTGAGCTGCAACTTTTCCATAGAAGTACGCAACTCTTCATAATCATCGGTTTCTGTGGGATAAATACCAGCAAAAACCATAGGTTTTACGTCTTCAAATCCTTTTACTGCTTGCAAACAAGGACGCTCTACATGCGTAATCGTATCACCCACCTTTACTTCTTTGGCTTCTTTTATACCCGAGATGATATAACCAACATTGCCTGCAGAAATACTTTTCAGGGGTTTTTGAGTCAATTGAAGGACGCCTATTTCATCGGCGTGGTATTCTTTTTTTGTAGCTAAAAATTTTACCCTGTCGTTTTTGTTAATAGTACCATTGATAATTCTAAAGTAAGCAATAATACCCCTGTACGAATTAAAAACCGAATCAAATATCATAGCTTGCAACGGAGCTTCAGGATTACCTTCCGGCGGAGGTATGCGGTAAATGATATTCTCAAGAATATCGTCCACGCCATAGCCTGTTTTGCCGCTGGCTTCAATAATATCCGATTCCTTGCACCCAATGAGATCAATAATTTGTTCTTTGGTTTCATGAATCATGGCACTGGGCAAGTCCACCTTGTTCACAACGGGAATAATTTCCAAATCCTGATCAAGCGCCTGATATAATACTGATATAGTTTGTGCTTCAATACCCTGAGCTGCATCAACAACGAGTAAGGCACCCTCACATGCAGCTATAGAACGAGATACTTCATACGAGAAATCGACATGACCGGGCGTGTCAATCAAATTAAGCACATAGTTCTCACCTTCAAGTTCATATGCCATCTGGATGGCATGGCTTTTTATGGTAATACCTCTTTCCCTCTCTAAATCCATGCTGTCAAGCGTTTGCTCTTTAAGCTCTCGCTCCGAAAGCGTGCCTGTAAATTCCAGAAGCCTGTCGGCTAAGGTACTCTTACCATGATCTATGTGAGCAATAATACAAAAGTTACGTATGTTTTTCATGGCTGCAAAAATACAAATTTTAAATCACAAAATTACGGTCAAATCATTCTTGACCATTTCTTTTTTTGAGGTGCTGCTTAAAATGATACTCCTCATTGTTTCTCTGTTACTTTTGCAATCCTCCAAAAGTAACCAAACTGCCCACAGTTCTCTACATGCCAGTTCACTTGGATTGACAATCTGGCTACTTCCCAAAACGCCAAACGCTTAACGCTTAACGCCAACAGCCTCTTCATCAAGCAAAAAGAACGAAAAAAAAGACTGCATTTATCTTAGCCAAAGAAAAAGTCAAAAACAGTAAGCCCATAGCAAGGCGGCATAGTCCAACTCGGTTTTATTAAACATTTCCGTGATGTATCTATAATTTTTATCAAAAATTCGCAACACTTATGCGATTAATTAATATCTTTGTACGGAAACGTTTAATAAAACGCTATTACGTTGTAAGTAATTTTTATATCTTAATGCCTTATCTTTCAAACCAAATACAGAACTTCATTCTAAGTTTAGGCACATTACTTCTGATTTGCCACCCAATTGATTTAGCACCTCAGGGCGAGTTCACAATTGGGTGTAATAACTGGGGGATAATACTTGGAAATCGCACAACAAGTAATGGGGTACGTTTCAACGTTATTACCAATGATTATGACACTTTAAACTCAAATGGGTTGTCATTCACATTTTGGGACGTTTCGTACCAAGGAGCAACCTGTACAAGAACTAATGGATTCCATTTCAGCACCGTGTATTCGTCACAAACTCACTTTTTTGATTGTCATATAAATGGTCTATCCTTGAGTCTTGTTAGCTTTGTCAATAGAACAAATGGGTTATGCCTAAACCTACTCTATTCTATATCCACTTCAGGAAATGGTGTCCATTTCTCTGTGATCAATCGATATGGTACATGGAATGGTATTGAAATCAGTGCAATAAATTTGGGTTCGAATTTCAATGGTCTCCAGTTGGGAATATTAAATTTTGGATATGTAAATAACGGGTTGCAAGTTGGGTTGTTCAATATCAGTAATCGGTTTGATGGTGTTCAATTAGGAGGATTTAACTTCTCGAATCGAGGTCTTCACCGAGGTCTTCAATTTGGCTTAATTAATACGAGTAATAGTTCAACAGTACAAATCGGATTATTAAACATCAGAAGAAATAACAGGAAGGGATTTCGTATTCTGCCAATTATGAATTTAAAAATTGAATAATAAAAGCTGGCTACAATCGAGTAGCCCGCCCCACCAGCTAAGCTGATGGGGAATATCTTTCGACTTTGCTCCTTTAGATTTGCAAAATATTTATAATTATTAAATTTGAATAATTATTTGATTGAGAAGGAAGCGGGGGTAAACTACGACATACGCTCTAAATTAAATATTTATGCGCTGATTTAGAC
>PXBB01000166.1 GCA_003565735.1 Bacteroidales bacterium | reverse complement strand
TAATAATACTTATAAAAAGTATACAGAGGAAAGATTTTCTTTTACTGTAGATGATGGTATCATTTTTTTTGAAATACATGTCCCTTATGTTGATGATCAGCTAGTTGATGATGCTGTAAGAATAAGAAAAAAACTAACTGACGGAAAAACACTTCCTATAGTATCAGATTTTAGTAAAGTTATAAGTGGAACAAGAGATGCCAGATCTAAATTAGCATGTAAAGACTCTATGATAGGGACATCAGCTGCAGCTGTTATTTTTAGAAATAAATCCCAAAAGTTGATGTATAGTTTTTTTAAGCTACTATATAACCCTTCGGTTCAATCTAGAGTTTTTTTAAGTAAAGAAAAAGCTATTCAATGGATTAGCAAATTTAAACATGATGCGTATGAAATCAACAAATGAATATACTGACGAAAGATTCTCAATGCAAATTAAAGATGGCGTTGTGCACGTAGTTTTTCTAAAAGACTATATTGACTATGATTTTGTAAACGACTTAATCAACACACGAATACAAATTACAGGAGATAAAACCTATCCTATGTTTTCAGATTTCAGAAAAGTGAAGTCGGGTCCCAGGGAAGCTCGGGAACGTATGGCAGCAAAAGATGGAGGTTATGGTGTGAGTGCCGTCGCTATTTTAATAAATTCGAAAATCCACAAAATTATTTATAATTTTTTTCATTCTATTTACAAAGCTCCCGCCCCTGCTAAACTATTCACAGATAAAGACAAAGCACTAAAGTGGTTGGAACAATTTAAATAAAAAATATGAAAGCTACTAAAGAGGGCACAAAAGGCGATAGTCCTGAAGGCCTTTTAAAAAAAATTATCACAGCATTCAAAAAGGGTTCTACTGATCTAAGCTCCGTAAAGAATGCCTATAAAGATCATCCGGCAATAACTTTATTACTAGAAGATTTAAGCACAAGCCTTCATAAAAATTTTTACCCTCAAAAAAAAGTTGAAAAATTTATTAATAAAGCGAATAATATTATCCTCAACTATGCTCAGCATCGTTACAGTTGCCTCCTCAGCTTTACGGATGATGAAATATTTGACACGCTTGTAACCAGCCTTAATTTTCTGGGAGAGGAGCTCAATTACTCCACCGTTACCACACACTATCTTGATGATGTCTTTAGTTCTATTGGCGATATGCTGATGGTTGTTGATAAATATGGTTTTATACTTTATGCCAATCAAACAGCCTGCAATTTACTTGAACATGAAGAGGAAAACCTGAAAAATAAAAACATTGAACTTTTCTTAAAACACCCCCGGTATCTAGAAGCTTTATTAGTTGCTGACAGGACACCTCAGAATTTCAGCTTTATAACCGCAAAAGGACTAGAGTTGCAAACATCTGTTAAAGTATCTGATTTTTCCCGCACCGACAACCCGATGATGGGCTTTGTAATAATAGCTAGGGATATGTCTATGCTTATTAAGCATCAAGAAGAAATAGAGAAGAAGAATGATGAGATATCCAAATCCAATAAAGCCTTAAAAAAGGCATTGGCAAAAGCCGAAGAGAGCAGCCGCTTGAAATCAGCCTTTTTGGCCAATATGAGCCATGAAATACGCACACCGATGAATGGCATCATGGGTTTTGCACAACTACTGAAAGAACCAGCACTTAACCAGGAAAAGCAAAACGAATTTATCAACCTTATTCTCAAAAGTGGCGACCGGATGCTGAACATTATCAATGACCTCATCAACATTTCAAAAGTTGAAGCCCAGCAAATGGAAATCAGCCTCGAAGAAGTAAACATCAATGAGCAACTGGTTTATTTATTTGATTTCTTCACCCCGGAAGCCCACACAAAAAATATCAAACTCACTTTTTCGGAAGCATTACCAGACAGTAAGGCGGTGGCCGTTACCGATAAAGAAAAATTGATTGCCATACTCACCAACCTCTTAAAAAATGCGCTAAAATTCACTGATGAGGGCAGTATTGATTATGGCTACATTATGAAAGGTGAAAAAATAGAATTCTATGTTACTGATACCGGCAAAGGCATTCCTAAAGATAAGCAAAGTCTCATTTTTGAACGTTTTGTTCAAGCAGACAGTGGCATTTCGAGAGCTTACGAAGGCGCAGGGCTGGGCTTGGCTCTATCCAAAGCATTTGTTGAAATGCTCAATGGCGAAATTTATTTAAAATCTAACATAGGCGAAGGCTCCACTTTCTTCTTTACCATTCCCTACAATACTATTCCAAAAATAGACACAAAAAAACAAAACATCAATATCTCGCAAAGTAACAATAATCGGGTTATTAACGTGAAGTTTAATTTTTTACTGGTTGAGGACGACAGGGCTTCGCAAACCTTTATGGCATACCTTTTAAAAAAATACAGTGACAAGCTCTATACTGCAAATAGTGGCAAAGAAGCTTTAAGCATCAGTCAATCCAACCCTGATATTGATATCGTATTTATGGATATTAAAATGCCCGAAATTGATGGTTATACCGCAGCAAAAAAAATTAAAGCTCTAAACCCTCAAACCTATATCATCGCTCAAACAGCTTTTGCACTGGATGATGAAAAAGAAAAATACAAGCATATTTTTGACAATTACCTCACAAAACCTGTTGCCCCCGAGCAAATTCACAATGCCCTATTAAAATATATCAGCCAATAAGAGTAATATGCAATAAAGTGCTCTATTTCAAACCCAGCTTAACCTGACATTCCGTTTTGTGAGCGATGACACTCGTGTCAAAAGAATAGTGAAACAACACCCCCCAAAATAGAAAAACACTAACAAAACACTGAATGTCTTGTAGTGTTAATTCTTTAAAAAAATAGAGGAAGAGAAACATCAAATACAATTACTAATTAGCACCTGCCGGTGCTAATAGATACGCTGCAATAAGTGTTTACTCTTTAATTTTTTTGTCTTCCGGTAGTTGCTTGTTTATAAACTCAACCACCTTTTGCTCAAACAACTGCGCTATTGCAATAATCAAAGAAAGCCACAAACCAAATCCTACAAACTTTATGGAGCTCTTTTCTGCAAAGAAAGCAATATTCAGAAACAAAACAAATAAAACTACAAAAATAACAAATTTAAATAGCTGAAAATTAGCCTCTTCTTTCTTCCAAATTTTATACAATATAAAAATGTTGGCAGCAGGCACCAAAATAAGCAAAAAGTTCAGAGGGCGAAAATTATCAAAAATTGTCCAAAAAAGGCCAATACCTGATTTAGAAACAGCACCCCAATACCCCATACTCATTTGAAAGTAAGGCAACAATAGAAAGCATAATAGTATAACAATATTAGCTACTACGATAGGCTTTTTAATAAATTCTTTAATTTCCATAATTTTAGGTTTTTAATGTTTTTAATATTTATGCAAATATACATCATTTTTAATTTCAAAATAATTTTTCCAAAACTTATAATAAAAAAATATTGTAATTTTAAATAATTACCTTTGTTGGGAAAATTATAAATGTTAAAATGTTGCATTTGCAAAACAACACCTTGCATCTAATAGATACGCTTTGGCTGGGCGGTGCTCAACAAGTTGTCAAAGGTCTTTTTGAGAATAACGAAACCCAAAACAAGCTTTTTTTAATGGCTTTGCGGCAAACAAATCCCATGTACAATATTAACAACCCACAAGTGTATGTTGTTAATAATGTCGGGAAATGGTCTATGCAGAAAGTTCTGAAAAAAATTCGGGAGGTCATTAAAATCCAAAATATTAAAACACTGCATTGTCACTTACCTAAAAGCCATATTATGGGTTGCATCATCAAAAACTTTTACAACAAAGACATAAAGCTGGTCATACACGAGCAGGGCGATATTATTGAACTTGTTCCTTTCAGCTGGCCTGTGTATGTTTCAAAACCTTCACTTATTGACAATGTCATTTGTTGTTCTCAGATGATTGCAAAAGCTGTGATTAAAAATGCACCGAAGCTGCAGCAAAAAGTAAATGTCATTTACAATTACACCATTTATAACCCTAAGAACATTTCAACTGATGAAAATAAAAAAAAACATCCGTTTCGAACAAAAATTTTTAAAATTGGTTTTGCCGGTCGCATCATCAAACGCAAAGGCTGGCAAGAGCTTTTAGAGGCTTATAGTTTACTTGAGGGTGATATGACAGACACTAAGCTTGAGCTTCATATAGCCGGTACCGGCCCTGAGTATAATATGATGACAGAGAAAATACGTAAAAAGTACAAACATTTAAACATCAATGTATGGGGTTACTTAGAAGACATGAGCACTTTTTATCAGCATATTGATGTCCTATGCGTAGCTTCTCACTGGGAACCTCTGGGCATGGTGCATCTCGAAGCAATGAACTTTGGCATACCAGTTATCGCATCTGATGTTGAAGGGATGAATGAACTGTTAATTCATAAAAACAATGCCCTTCTTTTCAAAGCTAAAAATGTGACAGCACTTAAGAATGTCATGAAGGAGCTTTTAAATAATGAAGGTTTATACAAACAGTTGTGCTCAAATGTTAAACATACGGCAGCAGCATATAATTACAATTATTTTGAAAAAGAACTACAACAGGTTTATACATCATTAAACATCTGAAATCTTTATGAAGGTTTTGAATATCATAAAGTCTATTGATATCGGGGGCATCGAAAAGATGACTTTAGACTTTTGTAGTCATGCTTATAAAGCAGGGATTGAACCACATCTTATTTGTATTGGCGGTGGTGCTATGGAAAGTGATTTTCGTAAAAGTGGCGCCCATTTCAGCATCATAAAAAAAATACAGCGACCTTTTGATATTGTCGATCCTTTTTTGATTTTTCGCTTAAGAAGGTATATCAAAAAACACCGCATAGATATCGTATATTGTCGTTTTGCTGATGAGGGGCTTCATGCTTGGCTGGCAACACGTGGGCTTAAAAAAACGGCAGTTGCATTAGAGTTTGCTGTAGATTTAGGAATTAACCGAAAAATTGACAATAAAAAGTTTCGGTGGCTTGCTAAAAGAACAGAGGCTAATATAGCTCCAAGTCAAACCATGCTCCAACAAATGCATGATTACAAAATGAACCAAAGCCCTAACAACCATTTTGTACATTATGGTATCGACCCAGACCGTGTGGCACAAAGCCACTCAACACTTCGAAAAGAATTAGGCATTCCGCAAAATGCTTTACTGGCTGGAATGGTTGGCAACTTTTACAATAACGTACGCGACCAGTTAACTGTTTGCAAAGCACTGCCAACAGTTATTGAAAAGCACCCCGACTTTCATTTTGTTTTTGCAGGTGGCTATCGTAACCATTGGATAAAAGCAAATTACGAATACTATAATGCATGCCTCGATTTTTGTAAAAGCCATAATATCATGCATCGCGTTCATTTTATAGGCTTACGTAAAGACACATCCAATATTTATGCGGCACTTGATTTTTACGTTCATGCGACCCATTTCGACACTTTTGGGCTGGCACCTGTTGAAGCCATGCTCAACCGTAAAGCAGTTATTGCGAATGACTTACCCGTTTTTAGAGAAATTTCTAAGCAAGGGCAAGGCATGCTACTTTTCGATCATAAAAATCACCATGAACTGGCTCGTAAAATAATTTTCCTCATCGAAAATCAAGAGACCCGCGAAACTTTAGCTATGAAGCACTACATACACGCTCTTGAAAATTACCACATAGATATCCATTTGAAAAACATTAAAAAGCTTTTCCAAAAAATTCTTAAAGAAAACAAAAAGTTACCATGAAAATAGCTCACATTATTAAAGACCTCGTCGTGGGCGGCATTCAATCTCAACTGCTCGACATAATGCATTACAGCATGCACAACAATAAGGGCTGCATACTTATATGCATAGGCGATGGTGAGCTAAAAGAAACATTTGAAAAACTGGGTCAAAATGTTGTTTTTATTAAGAAAAAATACCCCTTATTCGACCCTGTTTTAATATTTAAACTAAGGCGGTTCTTAATAAAAGAAAAAATTGATATTGTACATGCCCATCATATTTCGGAAGCTATAGTATGCTATTTTGCCAGCCGGGGTTTGCCGGTTAAAACAGTACTGAGTCTCCATGCGGCACCTGCCATAACGAACAAGCAAGATAATTTCTTGTTCAAAAAAATGGCATTTCTTATGGATGCTTGTATTGTACCGTCTTTAGCTCAGCTTATAGCCTTAAAAAAACGGGGATATCCTGCACCAAAAATTACCGTCATACATAACGGTATTTGGCCGAACCGTATTGATAAAAAAAATGCCAAAAAAAACATGCGCAAAGAATTAGGTTTGCCTGAAAATAGTTTGTTATTGGGCATGATTGGTAATTTTTATAATGCTACCCGCGACCAGCTAACGGTTTGCAAAGCCTTACCCTTGGTTTTTAAAAAATTCCCTAATGCATATTTTATTTTTTGGGGAGGACACACCAACCCATACTCAAAATCAAATACCAGCATTAAAGCATGCTTAGATTTTTGTGAAAATGCAGGCTTAACTGATAAGGTTTTTTTCCCTGGTATTGAAAAAGACACCGCTTCCATTTATGCAGCACTCAACTTATTCGTTTACGCTTCACAGCATGACACGTTTGGTATTGCCTTTGTAGAAGCTATGTTCAACAAGGTTCCTGTAGTTATCAATGACCTGGAATTATTTTGTGAAATCACCGAAAGTAGAGATCATGCTTACTATTATCCCACAGGTCAACCAACCAAACTGGCGGAGGCAATTATAAAAGCCCTTACCAATCATAAAACTACATGTAAAAAGACTGATGACGCATATAGGCATGTAAGCAAGAAATATCACATTGCACAACACATACAAGCATTGGATAATTTTTATAAAAAAATCAACTAATAAACGGAGAATTATGAGGGTACTGCACGTTATCAAAGACCTTGAACCTGGCGGCATACAAACACTTCTAAAAGACACTTTTGACAACAAGCATTTGTTTGATGGTCAAATAGCTTTATTTAGTTTTGGTCAGGGGCGATTGATGGAAGCCTTACAAAAAAGTGCCGATCCGTTTTTTTATCATTTCAAGCGCTCTTATATGTGCGACTTTAAGCTTGTGAGGGCACTTCAAAAAACCATAAAAGAATTTAAACCTGATATCGTACACACACACCATACAGCAGAAATGCTTCATGCATTTTTAGCCCTCAGAAGAAACCATCATACAGTCCTTGCGCATACTTACCACGTATCACCTTTTGTAAGCTCTACAACTGATAAGTATCTGACAAAAAAAATAGAGAAAAAATTTGATTTACTTATTGCTCCCAGCAAAGCACTTACAGCACAAATGAGGCAGCATAAATATGCACGTTGCGACAAATACCATGTAATTCCTAACGGCATATCTTTAAACAGATGCATTACACCGCTTGATAAAACGAGCTGCCGCACAAAACTCAAACTGCAACAGGATGCCCTTTTGATTGGCATGGCAGGTAGTTTTTACAACAACATCCGCGACCAGCTAACTTTATGCAAAGCATTTGCAATTGTGGCTAAAGAACATAAAAACAGCTGTCTCGTTTTTGCTGGTGCACCTGTAAGTAAATATTTTAAAAAAAGTAAAGCTTATGATGATTGCAAACGCTTAATTCACCAAGAAGGCATTGCGCACAGAGTAATCTTTTTGGACCACATAAGCCCCATTAGTTATTTTTATAAATCCCTTGACATATATGTACACAGCTCTAAATACGACACTTTTGGGCTGGCACCTGTTGAAGCTTTGATGAATAAAATCCCGGTTATTGTTAGTGATATTGAAGTGTTTCAAGAAGTGTTCCAAAATATTAACAACGTATTTTTTTTCCCTACGGAAAATGCTGCTGATCTTGCCCGGTTAATTTCAGCACAGCTTAAAACAAAAGATACGCCGTTCAAGCAAAAAGCCATAACGGACGCAGAACTGTCAGAAAAATTCGGCATTAGTACATACATAAATCAACTCCATACACTTTATCAAAAGCACCTGAAAAATGCATAAAAAAAAACTAAAAACTTTATTCTTTGAAGCCATAAAAAAAGAACGTAATTTTGTAAGCAAACCAAACATTAAATAATCACAGTGAAATTAACAAACCTTTCCTTAAAAACACGATTATTTTTACCCATTGTTGCTGTCATAGTATCCATAATAATTGGCTTATCCCTTTGGTATATACGAACATCTATCAACAATTACAATCAACAACTTCACAGCACACTGGAATTGCAGGTAAGAACTATTTATAAAATGTTTGAACGCGAAAGCATATTAAAACATCAAATGGTACAAACGAGGCTAAAGGTTGCTTCCGCCTTATTCGAAGATCAACACCTTACCATAAAACCCACCAAAAAAACCATAGAGGTGCAAAACCAGGAAACCGGCCTCAAGCACGTATCAATTATTGATGATTGGATGATGGGGTATGAGAAAGTATATGGCGATACTTTTTTTGTTGACAGTTTATCGCATTTACTGGGAGGCATGGTAACTCTTTTTCAAAAAATTGACAGCGGATATGTGCGCTTATCGACCAATGTACAAAAAGCAAATGGACAAAGAGCCGTTGGCACTTATATTCCAAATACATCACCTGTCGCTAAAGCGCTTTCGAAAAAAAACACCTACTTTGGCAGAGCTCTTGTTGTTGACAGTTGGCATACTACAGCCTACAAGCCTATTGTTAGTAATGATGATGTAATTGGCGCCATATATGTTGGTGACAAGGAAAAAGATTTGACGGAACTGAAAAAGCTTCTAAACCGTTTAAAAATTGGTAAAAGCGGCTATAGTTTTGTTTTTCAAAAAGACGGCCAACTACTCATACACCCTACAATGCAAGGCTCATATATCAAAACACCTGATTTTTTAAAAAAAGTTATTGAAAACGATAAAGGCACTTTTAATTACACCTACAACAACCAGAGAAAAACATACGCATTTAAATACTTTCAACCATTTGACCTTTACATTGCAGCAACCGTATATAGCAGTAAAGAGAATAAAACTTTTATTACCAACGCCATCATAGGCACCTCCATAGTAAGCATGATAGCTATAGCTATGTCGCTGGTTTTTTTGTATTTCTTCACATCTAAAAAACTTTATACCAGCAGGTTAAACCTTCAGTTATCCAATAAAAAAATTGCGCAAATCAGTGCTGCACTAAAAGAATCGGAGGAAAGATTTCAAAAGCTTTTTGACAGTACAGGCGACAGTATTTTTGTAACAGACATCAACGAAAATATTGTTGAAATTAATAATGCAGCCTGCAAGACGCTGGGATATAGCAGAGCCGAACTCCTTTCTATGAAAATAAGTGACATCAAAACATATAAATATAAAGCTGCAATTGCAGAAAACAGAAAAAAAATTTACGAACTTGGCACTTATGCTTTTGAATCAGAGCATATTACTAAAAACGGGTCGGTAATAGCCGTTGAATTTTTAAGCCGTTTAATTAATTATAAGAATGACAGACTTATCCTTAGTGTGGTGCGTAATATCAGTCACAGAAAAGAGTTGGAAAGAAAAATTTTAAGCGCGGTTATTAAAGCTGAAGAAAGGGAACGCGAACGGTTTGCTAAAGATATGCACGATGGGCTTGGGCCACTCCTTTCAACAATAAAACTTTATGTTAATGAACTTAAATCAGAAACCTTAAAGCGTGAGGAGCGTGAAGACCTCATAAAATCAAGCAATGAACTACTGGACGAAGCAGTTAATGCAACACGTACGATATCCAACAATTTAATGCCACGCATAATTAATGCATATGGACTTATAAAGGCTTTGAAAGAGTTTTGCAACAAGGTTAACAAAACCAATCAAATCATTATTTCTTTTGAAACGGAAAACATTACTGAACGTCTTTCACCCGATATTGAACTTATACTTTTCAGGGTAAGCAGCGAACTTATAAACAACACCTTAAAACATGCTCAAGCCAATAAAGTATTGATTTTGCTTGTAAAATACGACACCAAAATTGCACTCTATTACAAAGATGACGGTATCGGATTTGACACAGAGCTTATTATGAATGATGCTCAAAAAGGTATGGGGCTTAAAAATATCATCAGCCGCGTAAAGTCCATAAATGGAACTTACATATTCAGTAGTGCTCCCGGAAACGGTTTCCTAATTAAAATTGAATTTGACATATGACAAAGTTTTGTTATTTTTGGCAATCAGAATAAACACAGGCACACAACATAATTATGAAAGAGAAAATTGACATACTTATTGTAGATGATCATGAGATTTTTCGCAATGGCCTAAAGATGGTTCTGGGCAGATTAAAATATGTAAACAATATCACTGAAGCTGATAATGGTGAAGCTTTTTTAAAAATTCTTGAGAAAAGTAAGCCCGATATTATTTTATTGGATATTGAAATGCCTTTAATGAATGGTATTGATGCCGCCAAACTTGCTTTAAAAAAACACCCTGACTTAAAAATTATTGCTTTAACAATGTTTAATGAGGATGAGTATGTACAAAGCATGATTGATACAGGTGTTAAAGGCTTTCTGCTTAAAAACATCAATAAGGAAGCATTGGATAAAGCTATTCTTACTGTAATGAATGGTGGCAGCTATTACTCCGAAGAACTCTTTAATTTTTTCACCAAGCAACTTAATAAAGAGAATAAACAAAATGAATTTGATTTTGATCTTACACGACGTGAAAAAGAAATACTGCAACTCCTTTGCGAAGGCCTGAGCAATAAGGAAATTGCCGATATGCTCTTTATCAGTGAACGTACTGTTGTCGGACACAAATCAAATTTGCTATCCAAAACAGGATGCAAAAACTCAATGAGCTTAATGTCTTATGCTATTAAAAACAAGCTGGTTGTTATATAAACTTTTAATTAATCAATTATCAGTAGTTTTTACTAATTTTAAACACTTATCAAAGCTGGCATGAAAACCTTTAGAGTATTCTTTTTATTATTTATAATTTTTTTTTTAAAAGCTTGCTTTAAAGAACCTCAAAGTCCATCATGGGACACATCGGTAAGTGCCCCTTTGCTGAAAACCTCTTTGGGTATTCATTCATTGATAACCGACAGCCTTATACACACGGACTCTGCTTCTTTTGTTTATTTGGTATATAAAAACCTGCTTTACCAATTTGCCCCTGATTCTTTGTTGAAAAAACCGGATACTGTATCACACGTAATTTACAAAATTCCTTTTAACGCCTATTTCCCTCCAGGTCAAGAAATTATTAACAAAAGTGAAGAAAAGGTTTACAGCTTTGGCAAATCACAGATATCTACAATTTTACTTAAAAAAGGCCTGCTAAAGTTTAATGTCAGCAACACTCTTGAGGAAGCTATTAAATTGAACTACCACATACCCTCAGCAACAAAAAACGGTACCTCTCTAAAATTTGCTGCATTAATACCTGCTGCACAAAACGGGGGGCTTAACTACACCAGCACGGTGGACATTTCAGGCTACAAACTCAATATGAAAGGAGCCTCGGGCTTAAGCACCAACACCTTAAACACCCACATCAATGCATTTATAAACCCATCAGGAGATAGCACTAGAATAACAATACATGATAAATTTCAGTTTACTGTTCAATTTGAGAAACTAGAAATGGCATTTATTAAAGGTTTTTTTGAACCTGTTGACATTAATGCCAAAGATGCCACGCCAGTTGAATTATTCGACTTAATAACATCAGGCAGTATCAATTTTGAACAAATACAAGCCGACATTCTAATTGAAAATGGGTATGGTGTTGATTTAAAACTTAAAATCAACGATATCTCTTCTTATAATGAAAGAACGCAAAATGAGGTTGCACTTAATGCACCTATACTCGGACAAACTATAAACCTCATACGCGCTACTGAAACAGGCCAAAAACAAAAACCTGTCATTCCATCCTATTATTTTATTGATTTTTCTGAGACAAACATAAAAAATATGTTTGAAAATTTACCAGATAAGTTTTATTTCGATATTGAAGGACAAACCAATCCTATGGGTAACATTTCCGGAGGCAATGATTTCTATTACAATGGCTTTGGTTTAAATGTGTTTCTGAATCTCAACATACCTCTATCAATAAAAGCTCATGATTTGACATTAAGTGAAAACTTTGATTTTTCACTCAATAAAAATAATTCGAACAGCCATATTACTCATGGCAATTTTAATCTTATTACAGACAATGGGTTCCCTTTTGATGCCGAAGTACAACTTTATCTTTATGATGCCGATAACACACTGCACGATTCTCTTATGTTTAACAATCTCATAGCTGCCGCACCCCTAAACCAAAACAACATTGCTGAATCCTCTACCAAAAGCATCATTGATGTGCCTATACCTCCACAAAAAATGGAAAAACTTTATGAAACACATACCATTCGAATACAAATAAAATTTAACACTAATCATGCTGATTATATCAAGCTTTATGATTTTTACAAAATGGATTTACAGCTGACAGGAGACTTTAATTTATTTGTTACTCATTAATAATTCGTCTTGCTTTGAAAAAAATACTGATAATACTACTTTTTGGTTATAGTTGTCTTTCAATAAAAGCTCAACAAGGCTCCAGGTGGATCAACAACTTTTCTTATCCCCATCTCAGTTTTGAAACATCATACTATATAGGCTCACCAAGTCTTCACAACCGATTTATCAATAAGTATTTTGAAGGCGCCTACCTGAATGACGCCACAAAAAATTTAGCCCTTTCAACCCTTGACAAGAAAAACATTCTTGGGGGCAATAATTATTACCAATTATTTTATGCATACCCTGCTTCCAACGTACATTTTGCCAACCTTTTCTTCTTTTCACTAACCAATACAAGCATACTTGATATGTCTTTTGAGCCCCAACTTTTTGAACTTGTCTTTAGCGGCAACACGAAGTTTGCAGGCACTGATATTCTTTTAAATGAAAACAGCTTTTATTTTACAAATTTCTCTCAGTTAAAAGGCGGCTTTTCAAAAATAATTTCCAGCGCTTCACGCACGCATACAATAGCTTTGTCTGCGGCCCTTAATGTTGGCAGCAGCCATAATTACGTAAAAATTAACAATACACGTTTACATACTGCGGCAGATGCTACCGCTATTGATATTGAGACCAAACTTAATATGCAATGGGTAACAGAAAACATAAAAAGCAACATAAAATATTTTAATGGCATAGGAACGGGACTCGATATATTTTATGCATACGAATGTTTGAACGGTAACAATTTTAATTTTTGGCTCAAAGATCTGGGCTTTATACATTGGTTCGAAGAAAGCACTTTACACTTAGAATCTGATACAGCCATAAATTTTGAGGGCCTTGTTTTTGACGACTTTACTGAAATAGCTTCAGCAATAGGTCGTTTAAACAGCGATACTCTGGCAGAGTCCTTCAATAAAACTGTAGCACAACAAAAAAGCTTCAGAACCTATCTACCACTCTCTATTCAGGCTTATTTTTCACATACTTTTAACGAAACTTTTAAAGCAGGTGCCGGTTTTCAGAATTATCCTAACTTATTCAAAAAACCTATGTTTTTTGCAGATCTTCATTACCAGCTTCACCCCACCCTAAAAATAACACAAAGCTTTTCCTATGGCGGCTACAGCAATTTTTCAGCCGGTTTGAATATGATGCTTAGCTTCAAAGATTTTTTAGTTTATATTGGCAGCGACCACTTAACATCCTATATCAATAACGATTTATTTCGGGGACAAGGATTTTTTTTAAGAATATCAAAAAAATTTAACCATCATGAAACAAGAACAATTAAACACCAATAGCTTTATACAAAAAGAGTCCTTTTTTCTAATTGCAGGTCCGTGCATTATTGAAAATGCTGACCTTGCAGAAGAAATTGCAGAGAAGCTAAAAAAAATATGTTCAGATTTAGATATATTATTAATTTATAAAGCTTCTTATCGGAAAGCCAACCGGACGAAAGCCGATTCCTTTAAAGGTATCGGTGATGATACAGCATTGGATATTATTGGCCAGATAAGACAAAAATACAATGTCGCAGTACTCACCGATATTCATGAATCTTATGAGGCCCAAAAAGCAGCCAGCTATGTTGACATATTACAAATACCTGCTTTTCTATGCCGCCAAACAAGCTTATTGGAGGCAGCCGGTAATACAGGGAAAATAGTAAATATAAAAAAAGGACAGTTTGTATCGGCTCAAACCATGGCCTATGCTGTTGAGAAAGTCCGTGCTACCGGAAACAATAATGTAATGCTTACTGAAAGAGGCTCCCAGTTTGGCTACAACGACCTAATTGTTGACTTCAGAAATATTCCGCTGATGAAAAAAAATAATGTGCCGGTGGTGATGGATATAACACATGCTTTGCAACAGCCTAATAGCAGTACAGGTGTTACAGGAGGGCAACCGGAAATGATAGAAACAATTGCCAAAGCTGCCATTGCAGCAGGCACTGATGGCATATTCCTGGAAACACACCCGAATCCTGAAAAAGCACTTTCTGATGGCAAAAACATGATACCCCTTAATAAAATACCGGTGTTGTTGGAAAAATTGAAAAATCTCAAAAAAGCTGTTTGAATTGTCAAAACAACTGATTGACTTAAGAGGCGTTTGACGTTTTCCCTTTTGGCAGCACAACAAAAAATGTAGCTCCCTTGCCCTCGGCCGACTCGAAATACACATGGCCATTAAAGGACTCAATAATACTCTTTACTATAGCTAAGCCCAGACCCATTCCTGATGTTTTTGTTGTAAAACTGGGCAAGAATATTTTTTTGGCAATATCCTCATGTATCCCTTGTCCATTATCGATTATTTTGATTACGTATATGTCTTTTTCGCTTTCAATAAATATTTGAACACGTGGTTCCTTACAGGATTCAACAGCTTGCAATGCATTTTTCAACAAATTGTTTACCGCGCGTTTAAGTTGCTTTTCATCAGCTAAGACCCACAAAGGCTGCTTTTCGGATGCTTCAAAAACAATATCCACATCAGTAATATCCCTATAAACACTAACAACATCTTCAACAAGTTTGGTGAGGTCAATAAAAGAATTTTTAAAAGATGGCATTTTGGCAAAATCAGAAAAGCTGGTAGCAATATCAGACAGCGTATTAATTTGATCAATCATCATTTGAGAAAAGTTTTTTAAATTGTCATCAAAATTCTCTGGTTTATCCAGCCATGTTTTGTACAAGTGCTGTACCCTTAGCTTCATAGGTGTCAGTGGGTTTTTTATTTCATGTGCTACTTGCTTAGCCATTTCACGCCAGGCCGATTCACGTTCGGAACGCGCCAACATCTGAGCGCTTTTTTCCAGTTCATCAATAAGTCGGTTATACTCATGTACCAGACTCCCTATTTCATCATCTTTACGCCATTGAATTTTTTCGTTAACCTTACCCAGTTCAAAACGACTCAGTTTGTCTTTTATCATCATCAAGGGCTTACTGACATACTTCGATAAGAGTAAGGCTACCATTACTGCCAGAGCAATCAAAAAGACGAGTATATTAACAAATGTTGCAGAAAAAGAAGCAATTTCGCGACGTTGTTCGCTTTGCTGTGCAAAATACGGCAAATTGATGTAAGCTATGCATTCGCCATTGATATTACGAAAAGGCATATATGCCGAAAGATACTTAAGAGTTCCAATATGTTCATTATGGACAAAAAAGGTTTTTCTCTTATGAGTCATATTAAAAAAAGCTTCGGGGTGCATAACCTCCCCTACCAGACCTTCATTGAAAATCTTCTCACGAGATGAAGCTATAAGCCTTCCATTAATATCGTAAAGATTAATATCCGTAAAAAAAACACCTGACAATTTAATCAGTGTTTCATAAGCATAATGGTGCATTTCAGGTTTTATTCTATCAAGATGCATCATTTCATTTTCAAGCTCTATCAAAATAGAATGGGCTTTTTCACTGATATTATCATAATTTTTATTATTGTAAATATTAACTATAAAACGTAAAGTTACAACTCCTATAACAATAAAAGAAACAACAACAATACTTACCATTGCTACTTTTATCCGCTCACTAAAATGAGCAGAAATCTTCAAGGCTCTTTTATCAGGAAAACATATGGCTCTGACCAAAAGCCACAGCAAAGTAAAAATGACAAATATATAGGAAAAACTTGCCAAAGCATCAATTATTGAGGGTTTGGCTTTACTGATAATTATTTCAAGATCATCATTCGCGTTATAGTAAAGCTTGCTGAAGCCTCCATAATCGAAAAATGTGTAGGTATTCCTCTTAAAATTATAACTTGAAATATCGGTATAATAATTAAATTTACCATATTGCTGAATCAGGTTTCCATTTTGATATTTTGCGTAATCGTAATCAAAAATGGCTTTATTCAATCTCACATTTTTGTCGATGAGTAATTCGGGGTAACCAATTTGCTTTGGAACGAACTTGGAGAAAAATTCTATAAAAATTGTAATGTAAATATTCTCCTCCTCGAAGTAAATGGGTATATCAGCCAGGTAAGCACTACGTCCCGTTAAAAAATCAAGATGGAATAAAAAAGGGCTGTCAGTAGGTCTGCCAAAACCTGCAATCATATCTTTGAAAAAATCGAGGCAAAAAACTTCAACATTTTCGGGACGTATCATAAGCTTTTCGTATGGTGCGCATACTGTAACTTGCATATCATATTTATCCCAAAACCCGAAAAAATAATTTTGCTTAAGGTGAGTTTGTATAGCATCTTCATTTTCGATATGTTTAGTTAGGTATGACCTAAGTATGCTATCTGTGCTGATATCAGTACTAATTTCGTAAAACAAAAATTCAGCGAGCGGGTCTCTGTCAGTTGCCAAATTATTAACCAAAAGTTTACGTCTGTCCTTTTCTTTAACCTCAGCATATCTATAAACACTGGAAGTTACAGGTAGGGAAATTAATAAAACACATAGTATTAAAACTGTGAACTTATTAAGGCTGTATAATTTTTTTGTATAATAAAATAACGTCAAAAAATATATGCATAGCACGGCAAGAATAACGACCTTGAAATCAACCAATAAAGCAACAATAACAAAAAAGCCAGCAAAAGCTAAAAAAACATAAGATGTAGTCCATGTAACGGCTATAGCTTTTACAAAACGCACAGCCATAAGATGGAAAGCATAAAGCATAAGTCCGGGTATAGCAATACCTAAAAAGCTATAAAAGCTAAAATCGTAAAAGTTATTAAAAAGGAAATAAATATTGGAGTTTATAATTAGGCTTTTCAATATGTCAAATGAGATAACAAAAAGAAGTATAGCCGCCAGCCCCGGCAAAATTATTTTTAAAAATTTTTGCCATTTTTTATATGGAAGCCCTGCTTCAGACTTTTTCAACAAGCCGTTCACAATCCACACTATACCGAAGATGAGCAAAGCATTAAGGAATAAATCGCCTAAAGAGGGAAGCCATAAAGATGCTGCAAAAAGATGAGGAGAAAAAAGATCAAGTGCATAAAACGAGGTTGGCACATTATAGTAAAATGTTGCAAACCTTAAAAACACCAACAACAGTATAATAAGTCCTTGTAACAACACCGGGTGCAAATGCTTTCCGAATAAATAATTAAGAAGTTTCACCAACCAAACAGCAGCAAATAAAATAAGAGCGAGGTATAATATGAAAAGTATTTTTTGTGTAGATTCACAGTGTTCCATATCACCTGTGAAGTCTAATGAAAACAAGTGTTTTCCTGAACTGTTATAAATGTTATGCAGGCCTTCGCCTACACTTAAATCAGCATGCCGGTTTCCTAAACCTAAAACAGAATTAAAATCATTTTCGAGAAAATGGTTTTCATACGCGTAATTACTCTTTACAAGAAAAAGCGCTACCAATAAATCCGCCTCCACTTTTTGGCATCTTACATAGTACCAACCATTAGCAGATGCAAATAAAAACCCATCCTCAATACTTAAAGAAGGCAGGACAAGCAATTCAGGGAAATCATGATCTGTCCAAAAAACCAGAGAGTCATTTTGATAAACCAATACAATCAATTCCTCATGGCTGTACTTGAGAATTTTTTCAGCTTTTTCTGTTGTAGTTAAAAATTCATCATAAAATACCGACTGAACAAAAGAAAGCTGATGCTCCATTTCCTTTTCATAGGTCTTTATTTTTGCCTGAACATTTCTTGTTAGTCTTTCCGGGTTATGCGGTTTATTTAAAACTACCACCGCTACAAACAGAAGAACAAAAACTATGATGCCGGATATTTGACTTACTTTAAATTTTATCTGCATTACTCTTTTAAAAAAAATCTATCCAAATTTAGAAAAAATATACCATTAATGATTATTTTTTTATTACGCTAAACATGACACCCCCTTATCAACCACTCTCAGCTTAATTATAGAAAAAAACAAAGAACAGTTGGTACTGGTCAAACAAGGCTAACAGTTTCAATTACTTCAACATGGCACGAGTTATTTTACTTGTTAGCGTTTAAAAAAAATGCATGGCTTTAAAAGCCGCCGGGACAGCAAACCAGTTTAGTATCTTCGTAATAAATCAGATAACCCGAAACTAAAAGCACACTTATTATTTTTACTACCTGTTGAAAACATATTGTATGATATTAGCGCCCATTTTTAAAGCCTTTAGTCTGATTTCTTCGGGATTGCCATGTACTTCGGCATCTTCCCAGCCATCACTAAGGTCGGTTTCGTAAGTATAAAAAATGACTAGGCGCCCCTCCCAAATATAACCGAAGCCTTGCGGTGGCTTGCCATCGTGTTCATGAATTTTCGGTAATCCATTAGGAAATTTATATTTTTGGTGATAGATAGGATAATCAAAAGGCAACTCAACCATTTCGAGTTCCGGAAATATTTTTTGCATTTGAGGCCTAACAAACGGATCCATGCCATAATTATCATCAACGTGTAAAAAGCCTCCGCCAATTAAATACCTTCTTAAATTCAAAGCTTCTTGTTCCGAAAAAACCACATTGCCATGACCTGTCATATGGACAAAAGGATAATTGAAAATATCCTGACTACCCGCTTCAACAACATCGTGTTCAGGATGAATATTGGTTCCCAAATTGTTATTACAAAACTCAATAAGGTTGGGCAAGGCTGTGGGGTCGGCATACCAATCGCCTCCACCACGATACTTAAGCAATGCTATTTTAATGGAGGGTTCAACCTGTGAATATAATGTGGTGAGCTTAATAAAAAAAATAAATAATAAGAAAAAAATGCTTTTCATAAAAAACGCTTTTGGCTTTCTTCTGGTAAATAATTCAGGTATTTATCTAACACTGTGGATTAAGAAATATTTTTTTTTAATAACAATAATACAGGTTTTATAAAAAAAGGCCATAAGGGTTTATTGAAACAATACACCATTACAGCCTTTTATTGATGTTTATCCGCCGGCTTTCAAGCCAATTTACTCAATTCTGAACAAATCGTCTTTAAGCTTGCTGTTAACCTCAACAGTTTTGAGTTTCATTTGCAACTCCTGACCTTCGGCACTTTGCTTTACTTCAAACGGGAACTTTATATTATTCACTTTCCGGTAATCACTAAAGTAAGATTCTCCACTTTCGGTAATTGATTTGATTTTAAGACCTGTTTCGGTATCGAAGTAATCAAAAGACTCGCTACCTGTGGGCAGTATTACTTTAATTTTATAGGCCTCTTTTTCTCCAATTTTTTCTATGCCAAGCAGTTCAATTTTCACACCATGCTTCGCATAGTCGAGTTCTGGATACATTAGTGCCTGAAACCTAAAGCTTTCTAGATCGTCACCTTTTAGTTCTTCGGTTTGCCCCATCATAGGCATCTCGACCATACCTCTTTCGCCATCAAAAATTTGCTTAGAGAAAACCATACCACTACCACCTACCTCCATCATCATTTTGTCAGGTGCTTTTTGGTAAGTTTTCAGCTCTATGTTCATACCTTGCATAAAAGTTTCGTAAATCATTGTAACATCTTTAACCCTTGAAAGGGTTCGCCTTCCTCCTTGAGCCTCAATATAGCTTTCAATAACTTTCTCGGCAGTCAATCCCTCGGGAGCAGGTAGAAGTCGCAAATCCGGATCATACCAATTACCGTCTAAGTCATAATAATCTACGCGTCCTTTAGGACTAAACTGACGCAAATTATCAGCAATATCTTCCGCTTTACCAACAACAATAATGTGTGCATTTTGAACTTTTAAATATTTTTTAGCAGCATTTTGCACATCTTCTTGCGTAAGTGCTTCTAAATTTTTCAAATAGTTAACGTAAAAATCCTCAGGCAAATCATGCCTTTCAATATTTAAGGCAAAATTGGCAATAGTTTGTGGCCGCTCTAATGAGAGCGCAAAGTTTCCTGCCATTTCATTTTTACGCATATTTAATTCATTCATGGGCACCGGCTCATCACGCATCCTGTTGATTTCATAAAATATTTGTGTCAATGCACTATCGGTAGCAGAAGTACGCACATTAGTTGCTGCGTTAAAATTTCCAATAACATTACTTGAGCTTAAACGTGAATAAGCACCGTAGGTAAAACCATACGTTTCTCTTAAATTATCAAAAAGACGGGCAGCACCACCGCCAAGTATTCTATTCATTAAGCGGGCAGCTAAAATATCCTCACTGTTATGCCTTAAATCAACAGGAAAAGCAACAGAAATTGCAGACTGTACAGAAACAGGTCTGTCAACTATAGATACCGTAACATATTCCGGTGCTTGAGGCATGGGATACTCATGAGTAGGGACTTCTTGCTTTTCCCATTTATTAAAATATTTTTCAATTAAGGGTTTTATTTGGTCTTTAGACACATCACCAACAATAGCCAGATAAGATACATTCGGGCGTATGTAAGTTTTATAAAATTTTTCACAATCATGAAGTTCAATATTTTTTATTGTTTCTTCTGTTTGCGATTCTCCAAAAGGGTGCTCGGTACCATACACAAGCTGGCGTCTTAATCTTTGAATAATAGCATCCGGACTGTTTCTGTCAGCGGCTAATGCAGAGATGGTTTGATTCTTGATTCTGTCAAGTTCATTTTGTTGGAATTCTGAATTGATAAGAATATCGGAAATAATATCCAATAGCTCCTCTTTATGACTGGATAAGGAAGAAGCAAAAAGAGAACTTGAGCTTGTTGAAACTCTCGCTCCCAAAAAGTCAATGGCTTCATCAATATCAGCTTTAGTACGATTTTTTGTTCCGGTACGTAAAAGTTGACCGGTAATACTGCCAAGGCCGACTTTATCACCTTCTAATACAGGGTCGTAGTCGAAAATAAAAGAAAAAGAAACAACAGGTAATTTGGCATTCTCAACAACAAAAACTTTTAAGCCATTGTCAAGTGTAAACGATTCAAACTCTCCTATTTGAATTTGTGGTGCAGGACCGGGTTCAGGTTTTATACTCCTGTCTAATTGCGCTAGGGCAAAAAATGGAATAAGTAAAGCAATAACAGCTATGATACTGAATTTTTTCATTATTATAGTCTCCTTTTTTTTGGTTATTTGGGTAAATAATACAACACTACTCTGTTATTTTCAACAAGATACTTGTTGGCAACTCTTATAATATCATCTCTGGTGACCTGCATATATCTGTCAATTTCAGAATTGATATAATTGGCATCACCAAAGAAAATATGATAATCAGCAAGTTTATCAGCTATTGTTGCTAAAGACGAAAGGCCATTAATAAATTCCGACTCTGCCATATTTCGTGCTTTTTGAAATTCTCTTTCAGAAAGTCCATCTCTTTGAATCTTTTCTATCTCTTTGTTAATAGCTTTTTCAACATCAGCTATATCAACGCCCATATTCGCAATTCCAAAAACCAGATATAAACCGGGGTCTTCAAGTGGAAAAGCAAAGGAAGATACAGCAAGAGCAATTTGTTTATCATCAACAATGGCTTTATGCATTCTTGAGCTTTGACCTGTTGATAAAATTTTGGTAAGCATATCAAGGGCATAGGCATCATCGCTTCCTTGCTCAGGAATTCTGTAAGCCATAATAACAGCAGGTAGCTGAATATTGTCCAAAATAGTATCTCTGATTTCTCCCTCAAGAGGAGGCTCTACCACATTGGGTCTGACGATTTCTTTAGTACCTTTAGGAATATCTCCAAAATATTTTTCTATAAGCTTTTTGGTTTCATCAATATCAATGTCGCCTGCTATACTAAGCACAGCATTTTGAGGCACATAGTATATGCTATGGAAGTCTTGAAATTCTTCAAGTGTTGCCTGATCAATATATTGAGCAGACCCAATAGGCATCCAGTTATAGGGATGCTTGGTATAGGCTCTTGCAAAAGTTTCCTCCATAATAGACCCATACGGCTGGTTATCATACATCTGACTTCTTTCTTCCTTAACGACACTTCTTTGAGTTTCCACTCCTACACTATCAATAACAAGGTGCATAAGCCTTTCAGACTCCATCCACAAACCCAATTCGAGCTGATTGGAAGGCAGTAACAGATAATAAAATGTTTTATCAAAGGAGGTGTAGGCGTTAATCTGTCCGCCAGCATCTTGTGCCAGTTTAAAGAACTCTCCTCTCTCAATATGCTCAGAGCCTTCAAACATCAAATGCTCCATAAAATGTGCAAAACCTGTTCTGTCTGCCCTCTCATCTTTTGAACCCACATGGTAAGTTATTGTAACAGCAACAATCGGCGTGGTATTATCCTGGTGCAATATCACATCAAGACCATTGGGCAAAGTGTACTGTTCAAATTCAATTCTTTTTTCCTGTGCCGATAGATGACCCAGAAAAGGAAGCATCAGCACCAATAAGATTACATTTTTTCTTAAATTCATTGTACTCATTTTTTTTAATTTATATAAAACATTTATTTAATAATAGGTTAGCAACTGCTTAATTAGATTGTAACGATTTAGCGAAGCAAAAAGTTACAGTAAAAATCAATTTTAATAATCAAAATCAAGTTCTAAATTTTCTTTTAAGTTTTTCAAGTTTATATTTTTGGATGCCATTTTTTCAAATTTTTCTTTGGGTGTAAATGGCGTCGTCTTTTTTATTTCATCTGCTTTGGCAATAAACAACTCAAATTCCAGCTCCTTAATTTTCAAAGCATCTCTGATAATTTTTCTTATAGCAGGCATTCTGCTTTTAAATTCTTGCAAATGTAAATCTCCAATAAAACCAACGGCAATAGTTTTGTTATCAATTTTCTTGGGGCTTAAATTTTTCAAAATAGCTTTAAAGCTGGGCTTGTTAGTAATTTCTGATTTAACAAGATCCTGCCATGCTATGCTCAAGGCTTCCTCTTCAAAATCTTCCTTAGTATAAGTATCGTAGTTTTGTTCTTCTAAGGTCTCTGTGTTATTTCCCTGAGCTTCGTAGGATGTGGTTTCTGCCGATATGGATATAGATGGTTGTAGCATTTCCTCAGGTACTTTTTCCGAAGCTATTTTTTGCTTATTATTAGCTTCATTTGATTTGTTCTTATTCTCTACAGCTACAGTGTCGGTTGTCTTTTTTACGGGCGGGGTTTCTTTAATATTTTTTTTTTTAAAAACCGCATCCGAAGATGTTGGCTCACCTTCACTATTTGCTTCACACAGCGCACAAATTTGTATAAGGGTTAACTCAACTAATAACCTTTTATTGCCAACGCCTTTATAACTTGAATCACACTTATTAATAATGTCGAGACTGTTGATAATAAACTGAGCGTTGCAGCGCTGCGCCTGATTTACAAATCTTTCTTTATGGGCTTGAGTTGTTTCAAGAAGGTCAACAGTTTTTTTATCCAAAGCCATTAAAAGATTTCTAAAATGATCGCCTAACCCAAGGATAAAGTGCAATGCATCATGGCCTTCCTCAATAATGTCATTTAGGTTAATCAAAACGCCCTGCATGTCGCCATTAAGCAATTTATCAACAATATCGAAATAGCTCATTATATCAAGAATGCTCAAATTCTCTAACACGGATTCGTATGTGATATTGTTGCCGGTAAAAGTAGCAATCTGGTCAAAAATGGATAAAGCATCTCTTAAAGCACCATCTGCTTTTTGAGCAATTATATGCAGGGCTTCCGTATCTGCGGTAATATTTTCGCTTTGAGCTATATACGCCAAATGTTTTGTCATGTCATCGACTTTAATTCTATTAAAGTCGTAAATCTGACAACGGGATAAAATGGTAGGGATAATTTTATGTTTTTCTGTTGTTGCGAGAATAAATTTGGCATATGAAGGGGGCTCTTCAAGTGTTTTGAGGAAGGCATTAAAAGCGCTTTGTGAAAGCATATGCACCTCATCAATAATATACACTTTGTACTGTACTGATTGTGGGGGAATACGTACCTGTTCAACCAGACTTCTAATATCCTCTACAGAGTTATTCGATGCAGCATCAAGCTCATGCACATTAAACGAAGCCGATTGGTTAAAAGCTTTACATGAATCACAAGCATTGCATGGTTCAATATTTTCCTGAAGATTTAAACAGTTGATTGTTTTGGCCATAATTCTCGCACATGTGGTTTTACCAACACCACGTGGACCGGTAAATAAAAATGCCTGCGCCAGTTGCCTAGTTTTAATGGCATTTTTCAAGGTCGATGTTATAGAATGTTGCCCTATAACTGTATTAAAAGTAGTAGGACGGTATTTTCTGGCCGATACGATATAGTCTTCCATTTTTATTTTTTGAATACTTTACAAAAGTATAATTTTTTAATGAATACTTTTACGAAAATGAACTTATTGATGAGGTTTTAGAAAGTAAAGAAAAAAAAGCAACTTTAAAAAATATTTTCGTCTAATAAAAGGTAGGATATTTTTGTTGTGTCAAACGACATCAGATATTTTGCATTAATACCCTTTCTATAGGAGGGTGTTAAAAAATTCAAGAGTTAAGCTGTCATGCTTTTTCTTGTTGCTTAATTTTAGTTGTGTAATGCCCCACTAGGCCGGTGGGGCATTTTTTGTTTAAAAATTCATCGAAG
>PXBB01000062.1 GCA_003565735.1 Bacteroidales bacterium | reverse complement strand
CGTATTTTGGATTTTGAAGGCTCTAATGAAAAGAACTTAGCCAGATTCTACAAAAGTTTCGGAACAAAAAAAAATATCTATTTTCAAATCTGTTATTATAAATTTCCTTATATTGTACGACCTTTTTTAAAGATGTATAAGAAAATAAAACCACATTTCTGAAAACTGACACTATTATGGTAAAACTATTAGGACAAAACAACTCACTATTCAATCAATTTCTTTATGAGTTGCGCGATGCGCAAATACAAAAAGAGCCCATGCGGTTCCGCCGTAATTTAGAGCGTATAGGTGAAGTTTTTGCCTATGAGGTAAGCAAAGAGCTTCAATGGACTGCTAAGGAAGTAACTACGCCATTGGGTACGCTTGACATCAAAATATTGAAAGATTACCCCGTTATTGCCAGTATTTTACGGGCCGGACTGCCTATACATCATGGCATATTAAATTATTTCGACAAAGCGGAAAATGCTTTTGTTTCTGCTTATCGCAAGCCTAACCGCGTGGGCAAATTCAGCATTCAGGTAGAATATACCTCAAGCCCCGATTTGACAGGCAAAACTTTGATAATTGCTGATGCCATGCTTGCTACCGGATCATCAATGTACCTGACATATAAAGAACTTGCTTCGCATGGCCAACCTAAGCATACACATATTTTTGCCATTTTGGCAAGTGTCGAAGGTGTAGAGTACATTCAAAAACATCTGAAAAATGCCAAAATCACTTTATGGGTAGGTGCTATCGACGATGAGCTTACTGCCGAAGCATATATTGTGCCAGGGCTGGGCGATGCAGGCGACCTTGCCTATGGAAGCAAAATATAGCATTAAACCAGGGCAAGCTGATCCGTTCATAAAAATACAAAACAAGCCTATACCTCCTAAAACAAAAGATAATATCTGATTGAAACTTTTTTTACTTTTACACTTTTTAGCAACATCCAGTTATGAAAGGAACTCTTTATTTAATGCCCTCTCTGTTGGGCAGCAAAAATTATGACTATTGCCTGCCGCCCTATTATAAAACCCTATTGTCGGATGTCAAATATTTTATTGTTGAAAATGCACGAACGGCACGGCGGTTTTTAAAACCCGGCGGCTACCTGAAGGATTTCGACGATATAACATTTTTTGTTTTAAACAAGCACACCCATCACAACGACTTCAATACTTTTTTAGAACCCGCCCAACAAGGAAGTTCAGTGGTTTTACTCTCCGAAGCCGGATGCCCCTGCATTGCCGACCCAGGCGCTTCGATAGTATCTTTGGCACACAGCGAAAATATCAGAGTTGTTCCTTTAGTAGGCCCCTCTTCAATTATGCTGGCGCTGATGGCTTCCGGATTTAACGGTCAACATTTTAAGTTTCATGGCTACTTAAGTGTCAAAAGTCATGAACGTGCTAAGCAATTAGCTATGCTTGAGAAAAACATGTATAATCTGAACCAAACTCAAATTTTTATTGAAACCCCTTTTCGCAATCAAGCACTGTTAGAGGCCATACTTAATCAGGCTAAAAATCATACCAGGCTATGTCTGGCGGTTGATATTACCACACCCGAAGAATTTATAAAAACAGACGCTGTTTTAAACTGGCGCAAAAAAATACCGCAAATTAACAAAAGGCAGGTTGTGTTCTTGTTGTATAAGTAGCGTCCATTATGGGTTTCGTGTGTGTAGTTCAAAGCATTGGCGTTTTGGCATTTAGCGTAAGATTAAAAAACTAACCGAATAATTGAGCCTAAGTTCATGCCTAATTAAAAAAAATAAAATAATTTTGCCATTTATTAGTTATATAGCTACCAAATCTATAATGTTTTACATGATTTTTAAAAACCACCGATACCTGATAAAGAAAGCTTTGGTTCTGTTAGGAACTGTTGCTGTTATTGCAGGATGCTCGACACAAAAAAACAGGTGGATAAATATTCAGTATCACACCATTGTTGCCAAATATAATGCGTACTTCAACGGTCGTGAAAGTCTCAGGGCAGGCATTGCTACCATAAAAAGTATGCATGAAGACCGATTTGATGAGATGTTGCATATTTACCGCTTGGGCACCGAACAGCAAGCACAAAACATAACACCTCAAATGGACAGAGCCATCGAAAAAGCGGCAAAAGTTATTCGCAACCACTCTATGGCTTTCAGAGGTATTGAAAAAAACAAATACATACCGGCCAGCTATATGATGATAGCCGATGCCAATTTTTATAAACACGAATATGAAATAGCATCACAGTCGTACGATTTTATCATACGCATGTACCACTACAAACCCATCATATACCAAGCCTATATTAAATCAGCCATAACTAATAACATCCTGGGTAATTTCGGCCGATCCATGTCGATGCTCGAACAGCTGGAAAATGCTAAATACGACGGCAAACTAAACAGGCGTCTTAAACATGGATATTATACAGCTAAAGCCGACTACTACATAAAAAATGAAATGTATTACGAAGCGGCCAATTACTTAGGTCTTGCCATAAAATCAACACGTTCGAAAAGAACAAGAATTAGGCTGTCCTATATCTTGGGTCAGGTGGAAATGCGCAACGAGAACTTAGCTGCTGCCCGAAGGGCTTTTGAAAGAGTTGTCAGGCTTAACCCCCCTTATGAGTTTGAGTTCAATGCTAAAATAAGTGCAGCTATGACCTATGACGCTGAAACCGGCGACAGAAGTGAACTTGTGGCACTGCTCAACAACATGCTGCGCAGAGATATCAACAGAGATTTTAGAGACCAGATTTATTACGCTCTGGCCCAAATTGCTATTGTTGATGAAGATTTTGACACAGCTATTGATTATTTAAAAAAATCAACCCAAAAAAGCGTTGGCAACGACCGCCAAAAGGCCCTTTCTTTTCAAACCATTGCCGACATCTATTACGACAGAGCCGATTATCTGAACGCTGGTATCTATTACGACAGCACCATGCGTTTCTTGCCAACGGACCATCTTAAATACGATGAAGTAAAAGAAAAACACGAGGTGCTAAGCGACTTGGTAAAAAGCTTGCAAACCATTATGCGCGAAGACAGCCTGCAAGGCCTTGCTGCTATGAGTGAACGCGAACGACTGGCGGTAATAGACAATATTATCAACGAAATCAGGGAGGAAGAAAGACGGCGGCAGCAAGAAGAGATGCAAAGGCATCAGAGCATGCATTTGCATGGCCACGGCAGACACCAACATGGGCAACAACAGGGTGGCGATGGTGGCTCCTGGTACTTTTACAACCCACAGGCTATCAGTCAAGGATTTACTGAATTCCGCAGACGCTGGGGCGATAGAAAACTGGAAGACAATTGGCGCCTTAGCAACAAAGAGATGACCCTTGACTTCTCTGAAGAGATGGCCGAAGGCATGGACGGCGACACATTGGAAGGAGGCATGGCCAGAGCTACTGACCCCACCGACAGAAATACATACCTGCAATACATACCTACCACACCGGAAATGCTTGAAGAATCGCACAAAAAAATTATCAATGCTTTATACACCTCCGGAACTATTTATAGGGATGGACTCAGTGAATATAAAATGTCTAATGCTGCTTTTGAAGAGCTCCTAAAAAGATATCCCGAAAACAAATTTGAACTTAACACATATTACCACCTATACCTGAACTATTTAAGCCTTGATAACCAAAGCCAGGCCGATTACTACAAAAATCTTATCGTCAGTAAATTCCCTGATAGCGACCATGCTCTCATTATCAACGACCCGGAAGCTTACAAAGAAAGAATACAGCAACAAAGCGAAGCCGAAGTCTTCTATGCACAGCTGTATAATTATTTTGCAGCCGAAAATTACAACCAGGCTTCACGTAAAGCTTCCGAAGGTTTACAACGCTTCGAGGGCGGCAGATTGGAACCCAAGTTTGCCTATATCAATGCCATCAGCAAAGGAAATATCTACAACAAAGACACCCTCGCCAACCATCTAAGAGCTGTGGTTAATAATTACCCGGGTAGCGAAGTGGCTCCCATGGCTCAAAATATTCTGGATTTTATGGATGGTAAACATCAAAAAGCGGCTGAAGACCTTACTGCCGAGATAACACCTATGGCTGTATATACCAAAAACGACTCCAGCATTCATTTCTACGTCATTATTGTCAACGCTCAAAACATCAGGCTTAACGACCTGAGAATAAGCTTTTCGGACTACAACAAAGAATACCACAGAACCAGAAACCTGACCCTCAGCAATGTGTTTTTAAACAGCACCCACCAAATGGTCACTGTTGCCAACTTCCCCGACAAAAGAAGAGCCATGACATACTATAATGCCGTAGCCAATAAGGAAGGATTATTAACGCCCTACAACAAAAATGACTATACCCATTTTGTAATAACCGTTGAAAATTATCCCATTTTTTATAAAGACAAGGATGTTGACAAATACATGCGCTTCTTTAGGGAACATTACAAAAATTAAGTTTTAGCCTCCCCCGTTTTTTTTTGAAAAGCTGACACTCACGGCGTGCCGCTACATTTTTACTAACTGACACGTCTGTCTTTCCATTGGTAATGCTTTGTAAAAACAGATACGAAGCCGGTATATGTTAAATAGAAAGGATACAAAAGCTGTATCCACAGGTAATGCTTCATAAGGGCAAGCTGGTGCATGAACTTCATAATACTCAGCAGCAGTGGTGCATCAACAATTATTTTAACGCCATAAAGACAGGCCAGGGGAACAACAAAAAAAGGATTTATAATACTGAGAAAGCAGAGGGCTGTAATACAAAAGTTAAAATCCAAAACTGCCGCAGCCGTGAAAGCGGGGAAAAAATTTTTATACGCTCTGGCTTTGGTAGCCCACCTGATACGCTGCATAATCATGTCATCCAGTGTGGCCTTAGGTTCGGTAAAAACCATAGTTTCATTGTTTTTCAGAAAACAAACGGCACGGCTTCCGTAATGCTTTTGCACCTCTTGAATAAGAAAAACATCATCGCCGGAAGCCAGCTCATAATCATGGCGTTGTTTACACAGCTTTTCAAACACCTGCTTTTCGAATGCCATATTAGCAGCATTGCCCATAAATGCTTTACGAAGCCCTGTTGCTCCGGCGCCGGCAGCTATTAAACTCAGAAAGTCCAGCGCCTGAAATTTTTGAAACAAACCCCGGCGTCCTGCATAATTAACGGGGCCGCAAATTATTTTAGGCTGTCGGCTCTGGTAAGCATTAACCATAGCAGACACCCATTTGCCGGGCACCATACAATCGGCATCGGTGGTCAGTATCAAAGATGTTTGTGCCTGTGCAACGCCGTAGGCCACCGCAGCTTTTTTGCCGCTTTTACCGGTAGCGGACAACTGCCACATGGTCACGTTCATCTCCGGCTTCGATTCAGTAAATGCGTTGACAACTTCCCGTGTCCTGTCCTCGGAGTTATCATCAACAATGATAATATCTATCAGGTGCAGAGGGTACTGCTGCCGGGATATTGTTTCCAGGCATTGCCGAATATGAGCGGCTTCATTGCGTGCGGCTATAACGATGCTTACCCGGCACTCTTGATGCGCTCTACCGGATGGCAGCCACGGCAAAGACAGCCAGCCCACAAACAAAGATAACAACAGACCCGTATATACCAGTGCTGATATACCAACAATAATGACCACAACCAGTTCGAAAAGACTCATGAGAATATTTTTAAACGATTTATTAAAAGCGCGCCTATGATAGCGGGCATCACCAGATTAATAAGCCATAGTAAAAATCCGGCCGTAATGACAATAAGCTCCATATCGGCAACGGTATTTTGAAAAAATAATGAAAACACAAATATGGAAACAGCCCCCCTTACGCCTATTTCAGTTAAAGCAATGGTTGGGACAACAGAAATCATCAGATAAACAACAGAGCTAAGCATCAGACCCACGCCATAACTTAAAGGCATTTCAAATATGTACAACAACAGAAAAAATTGTGTGGAAAAAACCAGGTGACGTGACAAGCTGTATATCAAAACTTTAAACATAACAGACGGCTGCAGGGTTTTAACCACAGACAAATACTTCATTATGCGGCGCAAAAATTTTATCCTGACAAACAATGCATGCACATGAGCTATCCGAAAATAAGCTATGAGCAGAACGCACAAAAGAGCTATAGCCAACAGTTGCAGGTACAAATCCATGCCATTAAGCAGTTGCACCCGCGGTATAATAAAAAGCAGGGCTATGATGCCGGCTATAAAGGTGCTCGTTATTTGCCCTATGCTGCCGGCCATGGTCAGTATGACACCCTGCCACCTGTTGTTGCGCTTCAGCACGAAAACACGCCCCACATATTCTCCTGTGCGGTTGGGAGTAAAAGAGCTCACCGTAATGCCTGCAAAAACACCCGTAAAAGCAGCTCCTAGTGTCAATGGCTCCAAAGGTTTTATCAACAAACGCCACTTTTGAATTTCTAAAAACCAGTTCAAAAACATCATCGAAAAAACCAACACCAAAAGACCATATTGCGCCGGGCTTAACTTTATATGGCTGAAAAATTGATAGATGGTCTGTCCCTCACGCTCGTATAACAAAGCCCTGATTATGAAACCAAAAGCCAATAATATGATGATAACTTTAATGACTTTAGCAGCAATTTTGTATATTTGTTTTTTTTTCATGAATACAT
>PXBB01000044.1 GCA_003565735.1 Bacteroidales bacterium | reverse complement strand
GAATTCAGAAAAAGTATTATTTTTTATACAGTATATTGAAATATGCTCATCCCCTGCTATAACAATGCTATCAGGACTGATTACTGCCAAACTGTAATACCCACTTTTATTAAAAACACGGCTTTGTTCATCCGGTAAGTAGTGTGTTTTTAAATACTTAAATCCATCGTCCCAATAAAAAGTTAAAAATCTTACGGTATCTTCAGTGTCAGGAATAACAAAAAGGAAAATAGTGTCGTTAAACACCTTAATATCAATCATTTTATTGCCCTCAGCACCTCTTTCAAAATAAATATCCGGATGGCTTGTTGAGTCATTTACTATTTGGTGTTTGAGTTCGTGTATCGGATAGACTTCAGTTTGATTGCAGGAGTTTAAAACAAAAACACACACACAAACAAAGCCACATAAAATGCTGTTAATAACATGGTTTTTCATAATAAAAATGTATGAGTTGTACAGTACCTATTTTTGGTGATTTTTATCAGTCAAATTATCTATAATGCCTTTTATATCGCTTAGGTTAAAAGGTTTTGTCAGGATGCTGTTAAAAAGCATAAAATCATCTTCAGTTAATAACTTATGCGCCAAAGAACCTGTTGTAGCAATTATCGGCAGGATTGTTTTACTCAAATTAAGTTCGTGCCTTATTACTTTGGCAGCAGTAGCACCATCCATGACGGGCATATTAATATCCATGAAAATAAGGGTGTAATTGTCAGCTTTTACTTTTTCGACAGCCTCTTGGCCATTTTCTGCTGTATCATAAGCCAAGCCAAGTTGTTCGACATACAACTGCAAAATATAGCGATTGGTTTCAACATCATCAACTATAAGTAATTTCATGCAAAACGAATTACTTTTTTATAAGCTTACGCGTAAGTATTACCCTGCTGTCGATTATCAAAGTGTAAAAATAAACGCCATCGTTAACATCATCCAGCTCCAACACAAACGTGCCCTGTCTGTCGTTTATGGCTACTTCTTTAACTACAGATCCGATAATATTCCTTAACTCCAATCTGGCATTGTTAAATTCAAAAGGAAAATGGTAATTGAATTTGGTGTAATTTGTTGCAGGATTTGGAAAAGGGTTTGACAACTCGGCTTTAGTGTAAATAGGTTCATGATATGATGTAGTTTCAGCATTGTAAGTTACTTCAACAGTGGTATAATCAGTGGTATCATTAGCGTTAAATATGGTATAGCGTATAACTGAAGTACCCACCACATCGTTAGGAGAATACTCACCATATAAATCTGCTGGTTTGGAGGTGTCACCGGGCAAGATATTTAAGGCTGTTGGTGATTCAAAAACAAAAGGAGGATAACACTGATTGTTAAAGCAAAAAGTATTAGTGGTACCACTGAGCACATTGATTTCTTCCTTTTTGACTTTATAAGATAATGTGTCTCCTGTACTGTTCACAATGTAAATCTGAGCCTTAATGGTTGTGTTTATTGCACCCGTTACGGTAAAGGCACCATTACTAACATCTTCTTTTTTATCATTAAGAACCTTGAAGCTTTGTGCATAAACAGTTGTGGTGAACAATAAAATGCTTAAGAATGGTATTATTTTTTTCATATTTTCTTATATGTTAGTGATTTCAAAATTCATATTACTAATATTTGCTACATCAAAAATCATGCAATGATTAAGTTTTTTAAATGCAACTGATACAAAAATAAAACAATAATTTCGAATAATCAAGTATTTTTCATTATTTTTAGTTTTTTTTTAGAAATATTAAGGCTTTTTTGCAGTTTAATAATTTAAAAAGTAAAAACTTAAACATGCGCTGTTTTATTAAAATAAATCTTTCGATAGTACTCGCATTAATATTTTTATGGGTTTTATGTATAAACGCCCATGCACAAAAGGTAAGAGACGGCAGAGTTTTAATTGAGGTTTCAAGTATGTCGGATGCCTATTTTATGCTACCTGTAGGTTCCGAAGGGTTGCTCTTATTTGGCATGTCAGATCAGGTTAAAGAAGGGCAGCAAATGTTTGAGTTTTCAAAGTTTGATACCGGCTTCAATAAAGAGTGGCATGTGAAAACCCCATTAAACCGTCGTATGGAGTATCAATTACAGTATTATGACGAAGCGCATAAGAAGCTCTATATTCTGCTGAGCCAAAGAAGGGGCTTTGTGTTAAGTGGCGACTATGCCATTATTAAAATAAACATCAAAACCGGCAATACTCAAACACTTGAAGGTGCATTTGAAACATATGCTTTGATAAAAGACTTTAAAGCACTTAATGGCGTCGCATACTTAGGCGGTCATTTTTATCCCTCACGAAGAGAGCTGTTTTTAAGACAGGCACTTACTTTGGCAGGGCTGTATATTCCTGCTATTTTCGGCTCATTACATTACGACTTAGCCCCTTTGTTGATATTTGCCGATTTTAACAAAAATAAAATTACGCATTTTGATGCTGAAAATGAGGGTAATGCCCGCATTACGGGTCTGTCGATAGCCCACCAAAAAAATAAAACATATGCTCTTTTAAGTGATAAACCTGACCGCCATACAGCCCACTTTAAAGTGTTAGGGTTTGATGCTGCAAACCAAAAAGTGTCTGCTTTTGAGCTAAAGGCAAAAGAAATCGACCTGACATCCGGAAGGGTTATTCACACAGATAAAAATGAGAAAATCATTATCGGAACATATACCTCAAGACCCAAAAGACACAGAGAATCATCTTATACTTTTGACAGCTCACTCTCGTCACCCTCTACAGGTTTGTATTATGCCAAAGTGGCAAACGGGCAGCAAAAATTTTTGCAAACCTATCCTTTTCATGCTTTTGATAACTTTTATAAATTTTTATCAGACAAGCCACACATACGTTTTCGGACAGAAAGTTCAAGAAGCGTAGCCAGGCGCGGTGTTGGGATTCAATATAACCTGCTTGTGCATGATTTGATAGTTAAAGATAACAACTATATCATGATTGCAGAGGTGTACTATCCTGAATATGAGCAGAGGTGCTACTACAGGTACAATCCGTACAGAGGCTATACCGAAAGAACTTGCTATGATGTTTTTGTAGGTTTTCGTTTTACCCATGCAGTTGTTGCTGCATTTGACCAACAGGGAAAACTTGAGTGGGATGACAGCTTCAGCATGTGGGATATTCTTACAACCAATCTTACAACACAGATTAAATACTTTTTGGAGGAAGATGAAATCCTTTTTTTGTATGGTCATGGTAGCGAAATTCGCACCCGTGTTCTGAAAGACAAGTCCTTTATTGATGAAGGGTCTTCCCTCGAAATTGACCTGAGTGCCGGACATGGGGAAGACAGCCGCACCATCAGCTCAGGCATTGAGTATTGGTATGATAATTATTTTATTGCTTATGGCCTTCACAGGTTGAGAAGTGAAACTTCGGGCAGGCAAGGCCGCAGGGTATTCTCTTTTTTGAAAATCCGTTATGAGTAAACCCAAATCCGTATGATTTACAAATAGTAAAATCAATAAAATAGTATAAGACCGGTAACCATATAGCTCTATAGCTCTCCCTTACAGAAAAAAACTATTCAACGCCTGATAAGTCATAAGTGTCAATTATCCTTAATGCAGCGTACAGAAAAGCCGAACGCACGTGCGTCTCTGCCCACGTGAGCAGTGCTGCTGTCGAAGACCAAGCGCCTCGAGCGGGTACCATCTACAGTACTAGCCCAATAGAGGCCCATTGCCCCCACACTGAGGAGCGAACCATTGATGTTGTCGCGACTACTTACAACGGGTAATTTTAGCGGAGAGCCGAAAGCTCCGGCTGCATTATTATCGCTCCAGCTTTCGCGTTCTGCATCCCATTCAGCTTCAGTTGGCAAACGCCAGCCGGGAGGACAGGGATTGTTTACTCTATCAACTCCCTGCCATAAACCATGGTTTTGCGGACTACGCCAATCTCTTGGATCAAAACTACATTTAATAAAGTTAGAGTGAAGTGGCGTGTTGGTATCTACTGCATCGCATGTGCCTGACGTAGCTGGGTTTACAGGTATGCCTGCATCCCATGCTGACCAGTTAATTAACTGGTGTCCATCTGCAGCTCTTCCCCACTGAAATAAATCGCCATAAGCCAAATGGTCGGTGCTGCTTGTAGCTACTTGAGTAGCACCAAGGTTGCGGTCTAACCAACAATTGCCACTGCTTAAAACAGTACCATAAGTAACCGCTTGCCCGTTATATATATAAGTAACATTGTCTCCACATGTAAAAACTCCGTTCCCATTTGTTGAAGGCGGTGTTGGGTTTTCATCTTTGTCCTTTTTGCAGCTGCTTATAAAAATCAATAATGCTCCCATTAATAGCAATGGATAAACCAAAAAGTTTGTTCTTTTTTTCATAATTTTAAATTTTATTGTTAATATTTCTATATATGTCTTTCATATTGCAGTAAAGTATATTTTCGTTCTGTCGTTTGGGTAATCATGTCTTTATTGGCAACGAACAAAGCATGGCTATCGAATGGGCTTTTAAAGCAGAATTACTGTCAGTAAAACGATGCTTTGGTTTTGGAGACATATTATTTACAATTCTACTCAAAAGACCCGAATAATCAGTGAAACGTATTTCGTCTCCTTTTGTGTAGGGTATTTGATTAATACTTTTACCCCCTCCCTTCTTAATAGCAATGATTTTCATATTTTTTGTATTTGTATTGATTAATGCTTAATAAGTATCAATATTACATATTTTTAAGGGTTAAGACAGTTATTTTCAAAGCTCGTTTCTTTACAGTAAGTTAAAATTCTATCATAGCCTACCATCCCGATGAAATATAAGCCATGTACAATTTCACGGGATAAATCTTAAAAACAGCATGCAGAATAATACGCAAATTATTCTGCTTCTTGGCACAATTAATCCCGCAAGCAACGGACGGAGTGACCCACCTCCTTAACGTACTTTTCCCTGAATGCATTGCTGAAATAGTTCTGTAGAAAGCGGAGCCAAACGTAGTAAGTATCGTCCTCCGTAGAACTCCACCAGTAACCGGTGTTACCAATGAAGCTGAATGAACCACTGTAGCCACGGACGCCACCCGGCAGGGCTGTAAAGCCACTACTGTTCGTAGCACCTGTATTGGGGCTATTCCAATGTGTTGTGCCAGTTTCTTTCAGTTTACCCCCTTCGTCTGTTCCTCTCCATCCTATATTATTTGCTTCTGCTTGCGTCATACCAAGAAACATTTCTAACTGTTTCCACTCTGCATCGCTTGGCAAATGCCAGCCGGTAGGGCATATACCCTGTACGCCGCTTGGATTGGATGTGCTACTTACTGCTCCATTCATTGCCGCAGGCCAATTGTATAAAACCCCGTAGGTGGTGTAATTAGCTGTGGCTTTTGCTGCGTTTGTATCAGTACCATCATAATCATATACATAATAAAATGGTGTTGTTTTCGAACCAGTAGCGGAACCGACTACACTTGGTAAATATTTGAGGTTCTCTGCCATCCAGCATTGGGTGCCAATTTGTACGGTGGCGTAAACATTACCGTCTCTAGTGTCTATAAATGCGTCACCACATGTAAATGGTGCAAATACAACATCAATAGTTTTGCTGGAAGTAGGCACATCAGTTACAACAGCAATCAAGCTTCCCGAATAACCGGTAAACTGCATTTGGTCTCCCGTTGTGTAGGGCATTGGTACAATGTTTTTCGTGCCCTTTTCTGTTGATTTTAGTTGAAAGTCTTCTGCAAAGGTACTTTTAAGTTCTATTTGCGGGTTTTGGCTTGCCGTATTTAAGGAAATGAAGCTTGCCGATTTTTGGCCGCTTGCTGTTTTTACAATTAAATGATAGTGCCCTGAGGCAAAACCTGAAATGTCAAAAGTATTATGGCCTTTGTGAATGCTTTGTTTTAGGTGTACCATGTGCTTGCCAACAGCATCATAAACATCAATAGTGGCAACAGTAGGGACTTCAATGTAAATCTCTAAATGACTTTTTTCAGTAAAAGGGTTGGGGTAAATTCTCAAATCAGCATTGCTATGATAAAGAGAAGTTACACTTGCAGTTCCGTAAAGATGTAAAGTATCGCTGCCCTGCAAAGTAAGGGAAGTCCCTTGCGTTAAGTTTTCCACATAAACACTGTCTAATGTAGTAGCGGCACCACTGGCAGTAAAGTCAATGTAGTAACTCTGTGCCCGGATTACAGTAAAGGCAAAACCACATAGTACGCATGTTAATAAAAGTATTTTTTTTCTTTTCATAATTTTTGTGTTTTTCTGATTAATATTTGAGTTATTAAAGTGTTAAGGTGTCAAACTTCTTTAAGGCAGCAAATTGAGTGCAAACAGCCCCTGCTGAAATAAAGATGCTTTCAGTGGGTAATGTTGCATCAACATAATGAAATCTTATATTCTTACCCGAATTTATAAATCCCATTTTAATTGGGTACAGCTGGTGGTGATGTCTCATTTTTATTTTTTTGCAACTGCTAAAAATTAATAAGTACACAAGTATTATTATTTTTTAGCAAATATAATTGATTGTTTTTCACTCTATTTTTACAACAATCAAAGACCGTTGCACGGTAATATATTAAAAAAAGCTACAAATAAACGTCTATTTATTTGTATATCAACAATATAAGTTGTATTTTTGTAGCATGAAGAATATAAAAAGCCCAACTTTAGCAG
>PXBB01000096.1 GCA_003565735.1 Bacteroidales bacterium | reverse complement strand
TGAAAAATTCATTTGCGTTTTATTATTTTTTGTTCTTAACATGATGCAAATATAAACAAATAATTTAATTTAACAATTAAAAAAAATAAAAAAATTTATTTTACCGTGCAAAGCTCTCGATATATTTTCCACACAAGTTTAGAAATGGCAATTTTTAATTGCTTCCTTTCTGCATATGTTCAAAATGAAATTTGCATGCCTCAAGTATCAACTCAAATTTATTGTTATACTGTAAAAGGATAGGCTTTGCTTTACAAGCTTTGCAGGGCGAGGTAAAACCTCTCAAGCCGGTATCTGTTATTTCTTACCTTTTCAAAGCTTCAGCGCCACTTACTATTTCCATGATTTCTTTGGTAATTGTAGCTTGTCTTACTTTGTTATAGTGTAGTTTTAAATCTTTTAATAATTCTGTGGCATTATCTGTTGCCTTATGCATTGCTGTCATCCGGGCGCCATGTTCAGAAGCATGTGCTTCAAGCAGTGCTTTATAAAAACGCATTTTAATAATTTTCGGGATCAATTCTTCTATAATGGTTGTTTTGCTTGGTTCGTACAGGTAGTCTATTTCATCGTTTATCTCGCTTTTAATGTCTTCTGCAGTCGTTGGCTTTTTAGCAACTACGATTGGCAGAAAGTTTTCGCAACATATGGTTTGAGAAGCTGCATTTTTGAAGCGGTTATAATTAATTTCGATCTGATCGTAAGTTCCATTTTTAAAACTTTCCATAAGTATTATTGCGATTGGTTCAACAGCTTCATAAGTCAGGTTTTGATAAATATCATCATAATTTTTTAAAACAGGGTAATCTTTTTTCTTAAAATAATCAGTAGCCTTTTTGCCAATGGTTATGATATCAACATTATTATTTTTGTGAAGGTCGGGATATTTTTTTTCGATATTACTTTCGGTTTTTTTGATGACAATGGTATTGTTAATTCCGCACAGTCCTTTGTTGGAGGTTATGGCAATAACCAGAACTTTTTTAAGGGGGCGTATATCATTATAGGCCAGTTCAGGTATGTCGCCCGATTTTTCAAGAATTTGATTCATAAGCTCTTGCAGCTTAGCTTCGTAAGGGCGCAGTTTAAGAATCGCATTTTGCGCTTTACGCAATTTTGAAGCAGATACCATTTTCATGGCACTGGTTATTTGCTTCGTGGATTCAACGGATCTGATACGTGTTCTAACTTCTTTAAGACCAGTCATTTTATTATTATTCTATACGGTATTTATCCGAAACCTCAAGGGCTACTTTCTCAATAATATCTGTTTCCTTCTCAGAAATACTTCCTGATTTTATAACATCCAATATCTGCTGATGTTTTCGTTCGAGTATGGTTAAAAACTCATCTTCAAAGTCTTTAACTTTTTCGATGGCAATATTTTTCAATAAACCTTTAGTGCCGCAGTAGATAAGGGCTACTTGTTTTTCAACTTCCAGAGGTGAGTATTGGGGCTGCTTTAAAAGTTCAACATTGCGTAAGCCTTTTTCGAGAGTAGCTTTTGTTGATGCATCAAGATCGGACCCAAATTTGGCAAATGCTTCAAGTTCGCGAAACTGAGCTTGTGCAATTTTAAGGGTTCCTGCCACTTTTTTCATAGGTTTAATTTGTGCATTGCCGCCTACTCTTGATACCGAAATACCGACGTTAATAGCAGGTCTTACACCGGCATTAAAAAGGTTGGCTTCAAGAAAAATCTGACCATCGGTAATAGAAATAACATTTGTTGGGATATAGGCAGAAACATCTCCGGCCTGTGTTTCTATTATAGGTAAAGCTGTTAGGGAACCACCGCCTTTCACCATATCTTTAATAGCGGGAGGCAGGTCGTTCATTTTTTTTGCAACATCATCAGAGAGAATTATTTTTGCTGCACGTTCGAGTAGTCGTGAGTGAAGGTAAAAAACATCACCGGGGTAGGCTTCTCTGCCAGGGGGGCGCCTCAATATCAGTGACACTTCTCTGTACGAAACGGCTTGTTTAGATAAGTCATCGTAAATCACAAGCGCATGCCTGCCGGTATCTCTGAAAAACTCACCAATACTGGCCCCGGTATAGGGTGCATAAAATTGCATAGCAGCAGGGTCTGAACTGGTGGCTGCTACAACGGTTGTGTAGGGCATTGCACCATGGTCTTCCAGTATTTTAACAGTACTGGCTATCGATGACCCTTTTTGTCCTATAGCTACATATATGCAATAAACGGGGGCGCCTTCATCGTAAAATTTTTTCTGATTAATAATGGTGTCAATGGCAATGGCTGTTTTGCCTGTTTGACGGTCTCCGATAATAAGTTCGCGCTGCCCTCTGCCTATTGGAATCATGGCATCAATAGCCTTAATACCTGTTTGCAAGGGCTCATCTACAGGGTGGCGATAAATAACACCAGGCGCTTTTCTTTCCAGTGGCATTTCATAAGTTTCCCCTTTTATAGGACCTTTGCCATCAATAGGGTTGCCAATGGTATTTATAACGCGTCCTAGTAAGCCTTCACCTACATTAACAGATGCAATATGCCGGGTCCTTTTTACCTTGTCGCCTTCTTTGATATCGGTAGAGTCGCCCAGAAGAACAACGCCAACATTGTCCTCTTCGAGGTTTAGAACAATTGCTTTCATGCCGTTTCTTTCAAACTCAACAAGCTCACCTGATTGCACCTGGCTCAAACCGTAAATAAGTGCAATGCCATCGCCCAGTTGTAACACTGACCCTGTTTCTTCCAGTTCGGCTTCTAAGTTTACGCCTGCTAATTGTTGTCTTAAAATGGCAGATACTTCTGCCGGCTTTATCTGAGACATAGTGTTTATTTTTTTAGCTGTAATATTTTATTGTTCAATTATAAAACTTTTTCATATATGTTTATGCTGTATTCTTTCATCAGCTTGTTAAGCTTGTTCCTTATGCTGGCATCATATTGAATATCGTTGATATTTAATACAAAACCGCCTATTATTTCTTTTTCAACTTCGTTAATCAACTCAATATCTGATTGTGTGAAATCTTTGAGAATATCAACGATTTTCGTTTTGTTACTTTCATTTAATGCTACAACAGTATATATCTCTGCTTTTTTGATGCCCTTATCGAGTCTGTATAAATCCAGATATTGTGCAGCTATATAATCGATATAGTTAAAGCGCCTTTTAGTTATAACTAGTGAAATAAATTTCATAGTTATAGCGCTGATCTTATTTTCAAAGATTTTTTTGACAGCCGCATTCTTTTTATACTCTTTAATTACAGGGCTGACAAGAAATGATTTGAAATCCGGTGTATTGTCAGCTGTTTCGAGTATCAGTGCCATATCAGCTTTTATTTCTTCTGTCTTTTTATACTCTTTCGACAAAAGGAATAAAGCTTTTGCGTACCTTATAGCAATGCGTTGATTTTTCATTTCAATTAGTTAATTTTAAGGTCTTTTAGCAAGTCGCTTATATATGCTTGCTGTGTGTTTTTGTCAGCCAGTTCTTTACTTAGTACCTTTTCTGCAACCTCTATAGAGAGTTGGGCGATTTGATTTTTAAGGTCTGTTATGGCTGCCAGTTTTTCAAACTCAATATTTTCTCTAGCACTTTCAATTATTTTGCTGTATTCCAGTCTGGCTTTTTCTCTGGCTTCTGCTATTATGCTGTCTCTTATCCTTCGTGCTTCAGTAAGCAATGCATCACGGTCGGCAACAGCTTCTTTTTTCATTTTCTCATTATCGAAAATCAGCTGCTTCATTTCTTCTTTGGCTATTTCAGCAGCATATAATGCTTCTTCTATACGTTTCTCTCTTTGTTTGATTGATGACATAATAGGCTTCCATGCAAACTTGCCTAAAATATAAACTACTAAGCTGAAAGAAACAACCATCCAGAACAATAAGCCCAGTCCGGGGGATATGAGTTCCATAGCAATTACATTTTTTGATTAGGTAAATAAGCCCTGCTATGCAACCAACCGTTGCATAACAGGGCTAAAAAAATTAAATAAAAAGTATTAACAAGCAAACAACAATAGCGAAAAAAGTCACGCCTTCAATAAAAGCAGCCGAAACAATCATACTTGAGCGTATGTCGCCGGCAGCTTCTGGTTGACGTGAAATGGACTCTACTGCTGCTTTACCTATTGTACTGATTCCCCATGCAGCTCCTATGACCGCTATACTTGCAGCAAAAGCAGCTGCTATGGTTGCCAAATAAGAGTGGTCTGTGACTGCTACATCTAATAGCATTGTGGTTAGTGTTGTCATTTTTAATTTTTTTTGTTAATAATTGGATTTATTTAATTTCTAATTTGTTTTTAATGAGACTCTTCTACTGCAACGCCGAAATACAATGCCGTTAACAGTGTGAAAACATATGCTTGTATAAAAGCTACGATCAGTTCTACCAGGCTCATAAATACAGCCAGAGGAACTGATACAATAGTAATACTGTAACCTATTAACATATTTATTTGTCCTAAAATAATAATAAGACTAATAAAACCCAAAACAATTAAATGTCCTGCTGTTATGTTAGCAAACAAACGCACCATCAGAACAAATGGCTTTATAAACATGCTTGCCACTTCAATTATTGGCATAAGGGGTATGGGAAACTTCATATACCATGGTACGCCAGGCGTGTTAAAAATATGAACCCAGTATGTTTTGGTGCCTATGATTTGCGTAATGATGAAGGTAAACAAAGCCAGTGTCATGGCTACAGTAATGTCGCCGGTAAAATTTGCGCCGCCGGGAAAGATGGGAATTAAGCCAAGCAAATTATTGAAAAAGATAAAAAAGAACAAGGTCAGCAAATACGGTGTGTATTTTTCAAATTTTTCCTGACCTATTGCTGATTTGGCTACATCATCTCTGATAAAAATTATCAGCGGTTCAATAAGACTTTGAAAGCCACTGGGCGGTTCATTTGGATGTCTTTTGTATTTTTTTGCGATGGTTAAAAAAATGACAATGAGCATGATAATGCTGAAAAATAGTACAACAACATGCTTGGTAATAGAAAAGTCAAGAGGTCTTGAAGCATCATGGTCGGTTTTCATTGTGCCATCAATGGTACGGACTATTTTACCTTTGTGCGGACCCTCACTTTCAATTTTAAAACCTTTATAAGACTTATAGCCATGATCAAAACGTCTGGATGAAAAAAAGTAAAAGTTTTGATTGTAATATAATATGACGGGTAAATAAATTGAATAATGCTTATCTCCAATGCTAAACAAATGCCACTCATGTGCATCAATAACGTGGTCGATAATCATAGCACCTGCATCAAAATCTTCGCCGGTGCCAACGGGCGCTGCTTTAACACTTTGCGATGTGTTGATTTGTAAAAGCATTATCAGGCTTAGAAATATGATATGTCTTAAATGTAATAATCGCATTTTTTATACCCTTCCCTTAAATACCGTGCAGCTTTTTTTAGGTTTGCAATTTATAATTTTTTTTAAACTTATTTCATTTTTTGAGAAAATTTGTGCAGCGAAACCACCTCATAAAAAGTGAATATTAAGTAAAAGACAAAAAAAGAAATGATGAAACCAACAGCCAGTGTCCTATTACTAACGGCCAGCCAGAGAATAATACCAAAATAAACCATAAGCTTTAAGAGTGTGGCTCCCATAAAATATGAAGTAAAACGCTTCATTTTATTATAGCTAAGCTTCAATAGCAATAAATGTACAATGATGTTGAATAAATAAAAAAACAAAAGTTGATAATGAAGCATTAGTTTAGCAAAAAGATCCCCGTAAAATGAAACAATAAAGTATATGGTAACAGCAAGAACAAATGACACAAGTGTTATGCCGGTTAAATAGTTTCTTATATGTTTTTTCATATCAATAAAAATAATTACCACTTCCCAGAAAACAAAAACTATGACACCAAACCTGTATTATACATACCTCTTTTTACTTTTATGAATCATGCAGTTTTGATAAACTGCTGGCTAAAAACAAAAAAAAATTGGAAAAGCCAAACTCGAAAAAATTAAGCAAGCAGGTAAAAGCTTATTTAATTTTTTGTTTTTCAGCACCCATGCTTTCTTGTTGAATGTGTGTTTTGGCCGTACCTGTTTGAATGTTGTCAGACATGTTGCAACTGCCGGTGAAAACCGCACCGGGCTCAATTGCCAGCTTATTGGTGATAATGTCTCCGGTTAGTTTGGCAGACGCTTTTAATGATAACAATTCTTTTACTGTAACCTTCGCTTTAATGCTGCCGGAGAAATCACCATTTATGCATGATATCTCACCTTCAATATGACCGGTTGCGCCTATTACAATTTTTCCCTTGGCCTGTATGGAGCCAATTACCGTACCATCTATTCGTATATCGCCACTGGAACTTACATCACCTTTTATACTGGTGCCATTGCCAATTAAGTTAATTGATGTGTTTTCTGTTTCATTGTTTTTTGCCATGGTATTGCTGGTTTTTACTTTCTTTAATAAAGCCATTAACGTATAATTAAAAATACAAATATAACATTTTTCATAATATGAGGCACTTGTTTTTTTATTTTGGCTAAATCTTTTTTTGAGGTGCTCATTGATAAACATAAGTCCCATTTATGCCATTTGAACACATACTTGATAAAATGTGTTTTATTCATAGGATACTCAGGCTGAAAGCCTGAAATTATTTCAACCCGAAGCGTAGCTTCGGGTAATAAAAAAGATGTCATTTCGCTCTGAAAGAGCAGCTTAAAATTAAAATATTATGGCACAATCCTTATC
>PXBB01000050.1 GCA_003565735.1 Bacteroidales bacterium | reverse complement strand
GGCAAGACGGAGCACTAATAGAAACGCTTGTGACGGAAAGAGATATCGACAGCACAACGGGAAGTGTGTGGATGTATACTTTTGATGCTGAAGATTTAAATGACACATCGGGAGAAAATTTAGAATTAAGACTTGTAGGAACAAGAACAGGAGGACCCCCTGCAGATAGAAACGTTCCCGAATACGGAGCGATAGAGTGGGAAGTTAATCTGACAGGAATAAGAATGGAAGAACAGCCCGAAGAGACTGTTGCCGGAGAAACAATTACTGCAGATGAAGGCAATGAATTTCCGTCTGTTTTTGTCGGAGATAGTGTTGGCAATCCTGTTGAAGGGGTTGATGTTAGCGTAGAGGTTGGTGGAACTGACTTTACTGCCACAAGCACTATCACTGTTGAAAGCGGGGCAGATGGTATTGCCGAGTTTGATAACTTGGTAATAGAAACTGCCGGCAACTACCAACTTACTTTTACAGGAGATAATATTGAAGATAGCATAACTTCTTCTGCTTTTGATATAGTTGCCGCTGACCCGGATAATTTTTATATTGAAAATCAACCGGAGGAATCAGTTGCCGGAGAAACGGTTGAAGGGCCCCCAAGAGTAAAAGTAGAAGACGAGTTTGGAAATAGTGTTTCGGGAGTTGATGTTAGTGTAGATATTGAAGGAGCTGACTTTACCGCCACCAGCACCACTACCGTAGAAACAAATGTTAACGGATTAGCGATATTTAATAATTTAGTAATAGAGACGGCTGGAAATTATGAGCTTACTTTTAGTGTTGAAGGAATTGTCGAAGATGAAGAATCTGACGATTTTGATGTTGTTCCAGCCGACCCGGATAGTATAGTAATTGAAACGCAGCCTCAAGAGTCAGTTGCCGGAGAATTTTTGGAAGGACCGCCAACAGTGTCTTTAGAAGATGAGTTTGGCAATGCGATAGAAGAAGATGGATTTGATGTCTCTGTAACAGTTTCAGGAACCGACTTTACTGGAGGCAGTACTACTACCGTAGAAACAAATGTTAACGGATTAGCAGTCTTTAATAATTTAGTAATAGAGACGGCTGGAAACTACCAGCTAACTTTTACTATTGATGGGGTTTTGGGGAGCGAAGAAGAATCCAACGCTTTTGATGTTGTTCCAGCTGACCCGGATAGTATAATAATAGAAGTTCAACCACAAGACAGTATTTTTGCGGAACCTGTTGAAGGACCGCCGAGAGTGAGAGTGGAAGATGAGTTTGGAAATCTTGTTCCGGGAGTTGATGTTGATGTAGAAATTGACGGAGAAACGGATTTTGCCGGAGGGAGTACTACTACTGTTGAAACAGATGAAAATGGCTTGGCTGTTTTTAATAACCTTATTATTGAAGAAGAAGGTATTTTTGAGTTAGTTTTTAGCATAGATGGGTTTATAGGAGATGTTTTTTCTGATCCCTTTGAAGTAGAAATGCCTGGCATTGAAGAAGCTATTATTACAGTACAGCCTCAAAACAGTGTTGCTGGAGAAGTAATTGGCGGGCATCCAGCAGTTTATCTTGAAGACCAGTTTGAAGATCCAGTGGTAGGAATTGGAATTACGGCCAGTGTTGAGGGAGTAAGTTTTGCGCAGGCGAGCACTACAACAGTTCAAACCGGAGTAGATGGAGTGGCTACATTTGATAATCTAATAATTGAAAAGGCGGGAGAAGATTATCAGATTACCTTTTATATTCCCGTCTTTGAAGAGGATAGGGTTTCCGATACTTTTGATATATCTCCTGCTGATGCTGGTGGTTTGATTATGGAAACAGACCCACAAGATACCGTTGCTGGAGAAGTAATTGGCGGACATCCAGCAGTACAAGTAACCGATGAGTTTGGCAATATTGTAGAAGAAGAGAATATAGAAGTTACGGTAACTGTTTCCGGTACCAGCTTTACCGCTACAAGTACATTAACGGCAATGACTAACGCAGACGGCATAGCTACTTTTAACAACCTTGTTATTACACAAGCGGGTGTTTATGAGTTGGAATTTGAGGCAGAAAGTATTACGGGAGATGTTATTTCTGACTTTTTTGAAATAGAGCCGGCCGACCCAGATAGCATTGTCATTGAAACTCAGCCCGAAGAGTCAGTTGCCGGAGAATCAATTGCTGGTCCTCCTACAGTAAGTCTGGAAGACGAGTTTGGTAATACAATAGAAGAAGGAGGAACTGATGTTTCTGTGACTGTTTCAGGAACCGACTTTACTGGAGGCAGCACCACTACCGTAGAGACAAATGAAGAGGGCTTAGCGATATTTAGCAATTTGGTAATTGAACAAGCGGGAAATTATCAGTTGACTTTTACTATTGACGGAGTCTTGGGAAGTGATGAAGACTCCAATGCTTTTGATGTTATCTCTGCAGATCCTTATACATTAATAATTGAAACTCAACCTGAAGAATCAGTTGCCGGAGAAGCGTTAGAAGGTCCGCCGGCAGTAGAAGTAGAAGATAGATTTGGTAACTTAATAGAAGGAGCAGATGTTGACGTAGATATTTCAGGGACAAGTTTTGCAGCAGGAAGTACAACAACAGTTCAAACGAATGCAAGCGGTTTGGCAGAATTTGATAATTTAATTGTGGAAGCTGCCGGAGAGCGTCTGCTTGTTTTTACCGTGCAAGGAACGCCACTGGAAGAAATTTCTAATTACTTTTTAATAACTCCCGGAGATCCTGATGATATAATAATGGTAACTCAACCTCAAGATACCGTTGCCGGAGAGATAATTGGTGGACATCCAGCAGTAAGAATTACCGATGAGTTTGGCAACATTGTAGAAGAAGAAAATATAGAAGTTACGGTAAATGTTGATGGATCTGACTTTACCGGAGCGAGCACAACAACAGTTAATACCAATGTTAGCGGAGTAGCTACGTTTGATAATTTAATAATAGAGCAAGTAGGTGTTTATGATTTAGAGTTTGAATCAGAAGAGATTGAAGGAAGTGTTTTTTCTAATCTTTTTGAAGTAGAGCCGGCTGATCCTGACAGTGTTTCGATAGAAGAGCAACCAGAAGATTCTGTTATTGGTGGATTTATTTTTGGGCCACCGTCAGCTATTGTAGAAGATGAGTTTGGAAATCCTGTTCCCGGAGTTGATGTTACGGTAGATATTTATGATAACGAAGAGGTGTCTCTTGGAGGAGCTACTGTTGTAAAAACTAACTCAAGCGGAATTGCCGAGTTTGAAAATATTTACATTGAAGAAGAGGGAGAATATCAACTTGCCTTTAGCGTTGATGGAGTAATTAATGATGCTGTTTCTGAAGAATTTTCGGTTAGAGACAGATTATATCCGGTAAACACAATTAGCACTTCTAATTTAAGTGGTGTGGTTAGTTATCTTCAGTATGATCCAAATGTAGCAGAGGCAAGTAATGATTGGTATACGGCAAACAGTGGTACGAGCGATACGGAGATCCATGTTCGTATGGATGAGCCTCCCGGGCATTTAAGTGGCACGCAAACTTTTAGATTTTTGATAAGCAGAACCGATAATAGTACAGGGAGAAACCCTAATGTTTCTATAGACCTTTATCAAGATGGTGATTATATAGATACTCTAGAAGCAGGAACGGCGGTTGAAAGTGCTGTTGGAGAAGTTTGGACGTATGAATTTGAAGCTGATGTTTTGGATGATATTACTGGTAGAAATGTAGAGATTGTAATGAGCAGTGCCAATACGGGAGGAGGTCCAAACTCAAATGTTGGTGAATTTGGAGCGATAGAGTGGGAGTTTAAGCTTGCTGGAATATCGGTTACTATTCATCCTCAAGATAGTGTTGCCGGAGAGATAATTACAGGACCGGGAGTCAACGAGTATCCGACAGTTGTTGCTGAAGATGATGCTGGAAACCCGATAGAAGGGATTGATGTAACAGCTAATCTTCTTGGCGGTGACTTTGCTTCTGGAACAACTGTTGTCCCTACCGATGAAAACGGAGAGGCCGAGTTTGACGATTTAATTGTTGAAGAGGCGGGAAGTTATCGAATAATATTTAATGCCGAGGGAATTTTTATTGATGGGGTTTCTAATATATTTGAAGTAGAGCCGGCTGATCCTGATGACATAGTAATAGAAGTTCAACCACAAAACACTAATGCTGGAGATACGATTGGGGGATACCCGAGAGTAAGTTTGGAAGATGAGTTTGGCAACGCTGTAGCGGGAGAAGATGTGACGGTAAGAATTGAAACAGCAAATTTTGCCGAAGGAAGCACAACAACGGTTGAAACAAATTCAAGCGGAGTAGCTATTTTTAATAATCTTATTATGGAAAGAGCAGGAAGTAACCGTTTAATATTTGAAACGGAGGGTTTTGAAGGGGAGGTTTACTCTGATTATTTCGAGGTTTTTGCGGGCGACGCGAGTGATATTGCTTTTTATGAAGAGCCTCAAGATACCGTTGCCGGAGAAGTAATTGGCGGGTATCCGGCAGCCGTAATAGTGGATGATTTTGGTAACCAAGTAGAAGTAGCCGGCATAGAGATTACCATAAGTGTTGAGGGAACAGAATTTGTATCAGGAACAACAACGAGAACTACAAATTTAAGTGGAGTAGCTACGTTTCACAACCTTGTTATTACAGAGGCAGGAATTTATGAGCTAGAGATAGAAAGTGCTTTGTATGAAGCCACTGCTCTCTCTTCGCCTTTTGAAATAGAGCCAGCCGACCCACACACGATGACAATAGTTACTCAGCCTACAGAGTCAGTGATGCTTGTTGCTCCCATTGAAGGTCCGCCTGCAGTGAGCGTAGAAGATGAGTTTGGCAACCTAATTGAAGGGGTAGAGGTAGATGTTAGTATTACTAATGACATGTTTGAAGAAGAGAGCATCACACAGGTAAATACTAATGAAAGTGGTGTTGCTATCTTCGATAATCTTATAGTCTCTGACGGAGGTAATTATCAATTAACATTTAGTACAGAAGAAATTGCGACAAACGAAGTATCGGATGTTTTTTATGTTGCCTATATTTACGATTTAACTATTACTTCAAGCGAGGGAGGAAGTGTTGATGTTGTATGGAGCATGGGAAGCGAAACGGTAGGAGAAGACGAAACGGAAACCTTTATGATAAGAGAAGACTTAGATGTGACCATAACGGCTAATCCTGGAGAGTGGTATGCTTTTGATGGATGGACAGGTGACTCAACTAGCGAAAACGAGGAGATAGTTTTAACTATGGATGATGATAAGTCGGTAACAGCCAATTTTAGAGAGATAATTAACATCGCGGGAGTAGTTTATTCTGATGATGGAAGTACGATTTCTGTAGACGAGTATACAGTTCGTTTAGCAATAGACGGAGCTTCTGTTGCAACAACACAAGCAGCGGTGGACGGAAGTTATGAGTTTTTAGAGGTTGATGCTCCAAGTCCGGGAGACTATATTACCGTTTTTATAGACGAAGATATTGAGGAGGGTGAATCGGGGGCTTCTGTAACTCGTAACCCAGACGAGAGAGCTCACATAATGGACTTAGATATCTATCAAAACAGGGTGATTGTTCGCGAAGAGGACGAAGGTGGAGTAAACAATACTGATTTAACTCACTTTACTCATGCTAACATTCCTTTTAGCGTAACTGGCGGAGATTTAACTATTTCTGATGGCCATAAGTTGACTGTTTGGAGTGATAGTGTCTTTATTCCAGAGGGAGAGATAATATTACCTACATCAGAAAGCTCGGCAACTCCTACTGGGGACCTAGAAATAAGGGCGGGAGGAGAGCTTAACATGGAAAGTAACCATTTAACTGTTGGCGGAAGTTTTATAAACAGTGGCACCTTTACTGTATCAGAAACTCAAAATACTTATTTTGTTGCCCAGTCTCTTGGCCATACACTGTCTGGAAGTATGACAGGAGATTCTTCTTTTGCAAATATCTACTTTAATGGAGAAGATGGTGGATGGAGTTTTAGTAGTGATGCAAATATAAGGAGTGACTTTAATATTAATGATGGAGCGGTTAGTGCACCAGCAAACCTTGCTGTTGGTGGCGACTGGAATAACAGTGATATTTTTAACAACAACTCTGGAACAGTTATTTTAAGCAGTAATGCTTCTCAAGCAATTTCTACAAACGGAATAGAAAATTCTTTTTATAATCTTACGCTCAGTAATGCTAGTGGAGATTGGACATTGCAAGATAGCATGGAGATTGAAAATACATTTAATATAAATGCTGGCACTTTTAATGCTGGAAGCAACACCATTACTCTTTCTGGCTCTGGAACACCTTTTGTTATATCAGGAACATTTAATGAAGACACCTCTACGGTTAGTTTTGCAGGGTCTGGAAACAGCACCATACCTTCTACTAATTATTACAATTTCCAAACCAGGCCGACTACAGGAAGCCCTGATTACATCTTGTCGGCGGGAACGTTTAGTGTTAGCAACGATTTTTACTTACTTGACGAAGGGGGGAGTGTTACTCTTGACGCTAACACAAACAATACCACTGTTGATATTGATAATGATTTTAATATTGCAAGCAACCAAACGTTCTCAGCTTCAAGTTCTTTAACTGTTGGCGGAGGTTTTTATAACAACGGTACATTTACACGTAATACCGGAACAGTTACTTTCAACTCTGATGAAGCAGAGGAAATAATTGATGGTGGCTCACCGTTTTATGATATTGTTTTTAACGGAACAGGCAGTTGGCTTTATAGAGACGGAAGCTCTACGGAGCCAAACTCTACTGTCGTTGAAAGCGGTGAAGCAGCTTTCTTAAATGCAAAGACGGGAGGTGTAACTGTTAATG
>PXBB01000071.1 GCA_003565735.1 Bacteroidales bacterium | reverse complement strand
CCGTTTTTAGAAAACTTACCTATCAGTGGCATTTTGCCATTTTTTGTCACATAATTCGTGCGTAAAGCAACTCTAAAATTTCCCATAATTGACATTTTTTTTTAATTTTTAATTGTTTCTAAAACCGCTCACAGAAATGAGTTCCGGAAATTAAAAATTTGCAATCGTTGACAATTTTTCGACGAAAAAAAATTGTCAAAGAATTGTCAACGATTTGTCAACGATTTGACCGTAAAAGAATGAAAAACTTTTTTTACGATTTTTTACGATTTTGTGCATTGGATAGGCCTTATACGAAAAAAAACGAAACATTTTGTTTCGTTTTTTTACTGTTTTCGTGACCTCGGGAGGATTCGAACCCCCAACCCTCAGAGCCGAAATCTGATATTCTATCCAGTTGAACTACGAGGCCGCGCTGCAAAATTAGCTATTTTAATTAGTTTTCTGTAATTTTGCCAAAAAAAATAAATGAGCAGAGTTATGGCGGTTGATTACGGTGCTAAAAGAGTAGGCTTAGCAGTAACTGACCCATTGCAGATGATAGCCAACCCTTTGACAACAGTAGCAACCAAGGATATTTGGGATTTTCTTAAAGATTATCTGAGCAACAATGAAGTTTCATGCCTTGTCGTTGGCGATGCCAAAAGATCTGATGGCAGTCCAACACACAGCACAGCTATAATTAATGCATTTGTCAGAAAATTTGAAAAAGTTCACCCTGCCGTTAAAGTGGTTCTTTTTGATGAACGATACACTTCTAAGATGGCGCAAAGAGCAATGATTGATGCCGGAGCAAAGAAGAAAACCCGTCAACGAAAAGAACTTATAGACACTATTAGCGCAGCCATTATTCTTCAGTCATTTCTTGAAAGCAGCAAATAAATAGAAAAATATGATACTACCCATAGTTTTATACGGCGATCCAATATTAAAAAAAAACACCACCCATGTGGCACCCGATCATGAAGGTTTGCAGACATTGATAAAGGATATGTTTGAAACAATGTATGCAGCTGACGGTGTTGGTTTAGCTGCCCCACAAATTGGGCAGTCGCTTAACATTTTTATTGTTGATGCAACACCATTTCAGGAAGAGTATCCTGAAACCAAAGATTTAAAAAAAGTTTTTATCAATGCTGAGATTATTGAAGAAAGTGGTGAACCCTGGTATTTTAACGAAGGATGTTTAAGTTTTCCAGAACTCAGAGAAGATGTGTTGAGAAAACCTGTGATTAAAATACAATATTTTGATGAAGATTTTGTTAAAAATGAGGAGGTCTTTGATGGTTTGACAGCCCGTATAATTCAACATGAATACGATCATGTAAAAGGAAAGGTTTTTGTTGACAAAATCAGCTTCCTGAAACGCCGATTAATAAAAAACAAATTAAACGATATTGCAAAAGGAAAAACGAATGCCAAATATAGAGTGAAAAGAACCGCAAAATAATAAATCAACAAAATAACAATTAAATTTTTTTACAATGAAAACTTACTGGAGAACGATCATTACTTTTTTGGTTTCTGCCATTTTTATGGTATCATGTTCAAACCAAGAGCAAGACATGTTGAATGATATTGCTGCTCTTGAAAATAAAATTGCCCAATTTGATGGGGATGATTTGCCGGATAAAGACTTAGTTATGGATCTGGTAGAAGCTTATGATAATTTTGCCCAAGCATTTCCGGAACATGCGCAGACGCCTGATTTCCTGTTTGAAGCAGGCAGGTATTGTATGAGCTATAATGAGCCGCACAAGGCCGTTGCCTTTTTTGAACGCATTGTTAACAACTATCCTGATTACGAAAAGCACCCTGATAGCTATTTTTTAAAAGCATTTGTTTACGACAGCAAGCTTAATAATATCCCACAGGCACGCCTCAATTATGAAAAATTCATAGAAATGTATCCGGATCATGAGATGGCAAATGAAGCTTCACTACTGATAGATTTACTAGGCAGAAGCCTTGACGATATCATAGCTGATTTTGAAAGAATGAACCTTGAAGATGCTCATGAAGATAGTGAGTCTTCTGATTATACAGAGGATTAATTCCCATTTTGTGCATGTCATTTTAATAAGCTGCTGTTGAAAAAGACTTCAACGAGAGATTTTTTTTTGTTTTTTTTTGTTTTTTATTGCATGAATAGATTTTTTATTATCTTTGCTGCATATTAATCATTAAACTTTTCTCTAAATGAATCTTTACATTGGAAACCTTGAGTACGGAATCAAGGAAGAAAATCTTCGCGAACTTTTCGAAGGATTTGGCGAAGTAACATCAGTTAAAATTATTACTGATAAATTCAGTGGTCGAAGCAAAGGCTTTGGCTTTGTTGAAATGGCTAACGATGATCAAGCCAAAGAAGCAATTGAAACTTTAAACGGCAAATCAGTCAACGATAGAAATATTACTGTTGCTGAAGCACGCCCGAAAAGTGATAATAACAGAAGATAATATCATACAGCATATTATCCAGACATGAAGCTTCAAAAAACCGCTTTTTTAAAAAAAGCGGTTTTTTTTTTTGTGTGTTATGTTTTTTTTATAATTTTGCCGTGTACAATAAACGCTATTGTATAGGGGTGCCTAAGATGGAGCTTTTCAAGCCCTATTGTTAACAGGCTGAGATCACACCCTTTGAACCTGATCCGGATAATGCCGGCGAAGGGAAAGGTGGATAAACTTTAATAAAGAATTATACTTGACCCCGAAGTGTGATTCAAAGTTTAACCAAAAAAACTCTACAAAAATGAAAAAGTTTTTTTTAAGCATGGCAGCTGCTTGCCTTATGCCGTTCTTACTACATGCCCAGCATTCAATTTCCGGCATAGTGATGGACAAAAAAAGCAGCACAACACTTCCACGTGCACACGTTGCAGTTAAAAACACCCACATTGTTGTCTTCTCTGATGCTTCCGGGCATTTTGAAATTCGTCAGCTCCCTAAAGGGACTTACAAAATTAAATGTACTTATGTTGGCTATAAGCCGTACATCAAAGTAATAGAGGTGCGTGAGGATAAAACAATAGAAATTAACATGCAGCAAACTTCTACCTTAGCTGATGAGGTTATCATTAGCGCAACGCGCTCAACAGACTTTAATCCTGTAACTCAAACTATAATCACTAGAGAGGAGATAGGAGCTGTGAATATGGGTCAGGATTTACCTTTTCTTCTGAAAATGACGCCATCTACAACAATTACATCTGATGCCGGCATGGGCATTGGATACACTGGTATAAATATTCGTGGCAGCGATGCTACGCGCATTAATGTCACTATTAATGGTATTCCTGTTAATGACTCTGAGTCGCATGGTGTTTGGTGGGTAAATATGCCCGACTTTGCATCATCTGTTGAGAACATTCAAGTACAGCGCGGCGTAGGCACTTCGACACATGGTGCAGCAGCCTTTGGTGCCAGTATTAATTTGCAAACCAACACCCTTAACGAAAAAAGATATGCAGAAGTTGCTAGTGCTGTTGGCAGTTTTAACAGTATGAAAAATACCATAAGTTTTGGTACCGGTCTTTTACCCAGCAAGTGGGCAATAGATGGACGCATGTCGCGCATCGTATCTGATGGTTATATCGACAGGGCCTCATCCGACTTAAGTTCATACTACCTGTCGGCTGGTTATTATGGGCAAAACAGTATTTTAAAACTTATACATTTTTCCGGAAGCGAAACAACATATCAGGCTTGGTATGGCGTTCCCGGCGACTCTCTTAAAACTAACAGAACCTATAATCCGGCAGGGCGGTATTATGATAATGACGGCAATATAAGGTATTATGATAACGAAACTGATAATTACAGACAAGACCACTATCAGGTTCATTTTTCTCACCAGCTGACACCCATGCTGACTGTAAATGCAGCCGGTCATTACACATATGGCCGTGGTTATTATGAGCAGTACAGACCTAACGACAGGTTGTCGCGCTACGAATTGTCGCCGATGGTTATAGGAGCAGATACCATTATGCGCACTGACCTTATTCGTCGTCGTTGGCTCGATAATCATTTTTACGGACTCACGTATGCCTTGAACTACAATAATCTAGCGAACTTTGATGCTGTTATTGGTGGCGCATTCAACAAGTATGACGGCGACCACTTTGGTGAAATTATTTGGGCTGAATTTGCAAAAGGAATAGAACCCAACCACAGATATTATGACAATAAAGGCGTAAAAACAGACTTTAACAACTTTATTAAAATCAACTATCAAACGGGCGCCTTTTCTCTTTTTGGTGACTTGCAGCACAGGCGTATCAGTTACGATTTTGTTGGTAAAGCTTTGGTAAATAATGAAATTGAAAACCTTGACCAGAACGTGGTGTTTAACTTTATAAATCCCAAAGCAGGTATAACCTACAACCTAAACCCTCAGAACAGTATTTATGCTTTCTGGGGTATTGCCAACAGGGAGCCTGTGCGTAGAGATTTTACGGAATCGTCGCCTGAGAGCCGTCCTAAACATGAAACAATGAATAATTTTGAGCTGGGCTTTAGAAGAAACGAAAGAAACTATTTTATGGCTGTAAATGCATACCTGATGAACTATAAAAATCAGCTGGTGCTAACAGGGAAAATTAATGATGTAGGAGATTATACACGCACCAATATTGATGAAAGCTATAGAGCCGGAATTGAAGTAGAGAGCCATATTCGACTGACCTCTAATGTTAAATGGGGTCTTAACTTTACTTACAGCCGGAATACAATTATTGAACATACCGAATACTATGATGTTTATGATGAAAACTGGAATTGGGAAGGCGTTAAAAGCATTGATTATACCCATACTCCTATAGCCTTTTCACCTGACTTTATAGCAGGGAGCATATTAAGTTACAGACCTTTTAATAATTTTGAAATAGATATATATAGCAAGTATATTGGATCTCAGTATATTGATAATACAGCTGATAAAGACAGAAGGCTGGATGCTTATCTGGTAAATGATGTAAGGTTAAGCTACACACGTGCTTTAAAACTCTTTGAACAATTGCAAATTTCACTGATGCTTAACAATATCCTTGATGAGCAATATATTACCAATGCCTGGGTTTATAATGGTATTTTTGGTAACGGCAAGCCAATAGCTTTGGATGATGGTTACTTCCCCCAAGCCGGGCGTCACTATTTGCTGGGAGTTAATATCCGTTTTTAAACTTATTTTCAACAAGTTCTAATTCTCCGGGGGTTTTATGTGGGCGACTTAGTCGCCCACATAAAACCCCCGGCAGGTTTCTATTCGCTAATGCTGACAATTCATAGCAAAGCGAGGATTATAAAAAAATTATCTTTTATAAAAGGCTTGCCGACTTGTATTTATTAGTATTTTTGTGTAGTGTTAACAAAAAAGAAATTCAACTTATGATATTATTGTTTAAGAACTGTGAAGTTTATACGCCTGAAAAGATAGGGCGCAGAGATGTTTTGATAGCCGGTACTCAAATTGTGGCTATAGAACCAACAATAGAAATTCCGGTAGGTATTTCTTGTAAAGTTATTGATGTCAGTGGTTTAAAAATGGTGCCCGGTTTAATTGATGCGCATGTTCATATTGCCGGAGCAGGAGGAGAGGGTGGCCCTGCAACGCGGACTCCCGAGATGCAGCTAAGTCACATGTTGGAAGCCGGCGTTACAACGGTAATAGGTTGTTTGGGAACAGATGGCATGACACGTAATGTAGAATCTGTTTTGATGAAGGTAAAAGCTTTACGTCAGGAAGGTGTTTCGGCCTGGATGTACACAGGTGCATATCAGGTGCCAACACCCACGATAACAGGCGATGTTGGCAGAGATATTGCCCTTATTGACGAGGTTATTGGTGTTGGTGAGGTGGCCATATCCGATCACCGCTCTTCATTTCCAACAACAGACGAGCTTATTCGTTTGACGGAGCATGCCAGAGTGGGAGGTATGCTTGGTGGTAAAGCAGGCATTGTTAATATTCATATGGGGGATGCCAGAACACCCTTTAATCCCTTATATAAAGCTGTTGAAATCAGTGAACTAAAACTGACACAGTTTATGCCTACACATTGCAATAGAAATGATTATATTTTTGAAGATGCCAAGATATACGGAAAAACAGGCTATGTTGATATAACAGCCAGTTCATATCCTTATTTTCCTGAGTATGAAATAAAACCGTCAAAGGCTATTGTTGCTTTAGTGGATGCGGGCGTACCTCTGGAACACATTACCATGACTTCCGATGCATGCGGGTCGCTTCCCGACTTTGATGAGAAGGGTCAGCTGGTAAAACTTGAAATGGGTTTCCCCAAATCTATTCTTACCGAGTTAATTGATACGGTAGTGCAGGAAAAATTTCCCCTTGAGAAGGCCTTAAAGGTGGTGACTTCTAATGTGGCTGATATTCTTAAATTAAAGGCTAAGGGTAGGGTAGAGGTAGGAAAAGATGCTGATGTGGTACTTTTTGACGAAAATTTTGATATAGTGCATATGGTAGCTATGGGTAGTATGATGGTTGAAAACAAAAAGGCTTTGCGCAAAGGCAGTTACGAAAAATAAATAGCGTGCCGGTAGCTGTTTTTCTAATCACTTAAGAAAGAAGTCCTGCTGAAAAAACCAATACTTTGTGATGACTGCCCAATATTTGAATGTTTTTACTACAGGTTGTCCGAAAAATTCTTGTGGAACTCCGGTAATTTTTCAGGATTTTCGGTTGCTATGTGTCCACTTTCGGGGTAGTTTTCAACAAACCATATGAGGTAGTCTGTGAGATTTATAAAGTCTTTTGTCATGGCATTCCTTTTCATGATCATTTCATCCTCACCAGGAGGCTTGTCTAAAAAGTTTTGAACATAACTCATGACTTCTTTCTCGGTGTTAAAATGTTCTATGACGCCATGTTGTTGGGCAAGCTTGAGGTAGCACATTAAAGGCAATGAGTTTATGTAGATAGTCGGGGTTGCCAACAGTGCGCTTTCTGAAGCCGAAGTGCCGCCTTCGCTGATAAATAAGGAGGCATAGGCCAGAGCATCATGCATTTTCTCAGGAGGTATCTTAAGTTGGTAAGGTTTAAAAATACTGTCAACACCTTTTTCAGCACAAATAAAAACACGGTATTTTTTTTCGAGCAGTTTAATAATTTTATGCTTCATTTCGAGGGATAAACCACCCTGGTTAATATCGTGAAGAGCTTGCCAAGATACAAAGCGGATCACGACATACTTATCCTCTTTGCTGATGCCTAAATACTGGAATATATCCGGATTGGGCTTAAACACTTTTGGGTTTAAATAGGCATATTCAACAACAGTGTTGATGCGAATATGTTTTTTGCCCAAATTGTTTTGATAAGTTGATGGCGTGATGATATATTTTGAAAAAGGGTAGGTAAATTTTCTATGTATTCTGTCAGAGTGTTCAGTATCGTTTAAGTTAATATGGGGTTTTCTAAGCAAAGCTGCTACTTGTGCAGCATAAGGGGAGGAAAAACTCATCAGTAAATCCGGCTTAAATGAGCGGGCATGCTTGTATATTTTATAATCGGCACTGATCATCTTAAAAATTTTGCCTGAAATACTATCGCCACCTTTGCCTCTGGGAATATAATCAAAGTCATATGCTTCGAGCAGTTGACAGATAATCTTGCTGTTGCGTGCTGTCAGCAGGATTTCATGCCTTTTGTGCCGCATTATTTTAATGAAATGCTTGAAATAATGTACATTGCCGGGATGGTTTATATCTATAAGTATTTTCATACTTTTTTGTTTTCTTAAAAATTAGGCAAAGCTAATAGTTTATTTTTATTTTGGGGTTTCTGATTACAGTTCTTCTTTTACCGGTACGTGTCAATTGAATTTCATCAACCATATTGATAATGATGCGACAATCATCACCCATAAAGTTTTGCCAGTAAGTAGATATAATTTCTTTATGCTGGTTATTGAAAGAACTATTTACCACTAAATTGAAAACGAATGTGTCGTAATCTTCCTGTACAACTTGTATTTGAAGTACGTTTTGTTGATTTTCGAAATAACCCAGAATATTTTCCATGAGGATATATTTTTTTTGAGGGGTTATGAGTATGTCTGTATCCCGCCCTTTAATTTTAGCAATGCTTAGAAGTTTTCTATTGCAATCGCAGGGGATATTTTTTTTAACCACTACATAGTCTTGCGTATCATATCTGATAAAAGGGAAAGCATAATTGTGTAAGTCTGTGGTGATATGTCTGAGTGGTTTTTCGGGGTCAGTTTCAGTATATTTTGACGGCAGAAACTCCAGTATGGCATATTCTTCAGCAGGGTGGTAGAGGTTGTTGTGTTCGCATTGGGCTATAAATGCACTGCCTTCACAGCTGTATGAATCAAAAACTTTTACTTTAAAAGTGTTTTCCAGCTGTTGTCTGTCTTTAGGGTGAAGAGTGCTGCCTGTTGTGTTTATGGCTTTTAGTTTTTTGCCACTATAGCTTTTGTGATTTCTTTGGATATAACTTGCCAGAAGCGATAAGGGGTGGGGGTACCCTCTGATGACCACAGGTTCGAAATTAAGAATTTTCGCATATGTTTTTTTAAAGAAAGCGTCATTAAAATGGCTGAAATTTAAAAATAAAGACCTGTTTATGATATCCTGTATTTTTTTTAATGTGGACTCTCTTTCGTGAATGCTTGTTTTAACATATTTGTTGCCCATTCTATAGTTCATCCATTTCCATGCCCTGATAGCTGTTGCTTTTTGAAAAGACTCGGAGTATTTGGTGCGGTAGTAGAGAAAAGGTTCACCTGTAGAGCCACTCGAAACGTATGATATTAACTGACTTTTGGGTATATTAACGGCCATCCACTTATCATAATTTTTTCGGATATCATCTTTGGTAATAACAGGTAGCTTTTCCAGGTCGTTTTTGGTTTGTATGTCTTCGGGCTTCAGCCTCAAATCCTCAAATATACCTCTGTAAAAAGGAACGTTATGATAGGTGTGGGCAATGAGTGCTTTGAGCTTTTCATTTTGATAGGCTTCAATTTTGTCTCTTGACCAAAACTGGCTTTTTTCTAAAAAGCGCAAGTGTTTGGCTATACTTTTGCCGGTTAAAAAGTCACTGACAGGCAGAATGATATGTTCAGTAAAATTCATCTTGAAGTCATTTTGTTTTTGTAAAAATTAAAAACGTTCAGCATGAGCCTGGCTTTATTTTTAAAGCTTAATCTGAAAAATGTGCTGAATAAAGACAGCTTCATAAGTATTCTTTCTCTGGTATGGTTGTATTTCAGTTTTTTGTGGTAATAGTTTTGGTATTGCTTGTCGGTTTTACTTTTCATTGTTTCATACTGCCGGTGGATTTTGTTGTAAAAAAAATCAAACTTTTCAGGAACCATAGGTGTCACTGTGTTTTTGTAAGAGAGCTTCACACCTTTTAAGCGGCAGTTTACGATACAATTGTCTTCAATGGAAATTTGTGCAACCATACCTGTACTTACCTTGTGGGATTGTGTATAATCGAACATAAAATTGCCTAACGAATAAAAAATATGCCCGTTTTTATACTTTTCGTAAGCTTGCACTACATGCGGGTGATGGCCCGCAATAATACTGGCGCCGGCATCAATGTATTTATAGGCTGCGTATCTTTGCGATAGTGCCGGCAGGTGTATGTATTCATTACCCCAGTGAAAGCACAATATTTTAACATCCGCCTTATTGTCTTGCATGCGGTTCAGGGTGTCAAAAACACTTTCATCTGAAAGTACAGCAAAATGCTTTTGGTGATTCATTTTATGCAAATCGACATTGCTGAAGCCTGCTATGGCAATTTTTGTCCGGCCTATTGTTTTATAAACGATGTGTGGTTTTTCATTTTGTGTATGACCTACCACGTTCAAATCGTTTTTGAGCAGTGTGTCAACAGTTTTTTCAAAGCCTGTTGAGCCATGTTCCAGTATATGGTTATTGGCTATATTAATAATATTGATGTGGCATTTTTTTAAAAATTCCGCAAACTCGGGATGTCCATAGAACACCGGTTTTTTTGCCTCATTTTCATCAAGAAGCGGACTTTCGAGGTTGCCAATGATAAGGTCGCTGGGGCTGCAAATATTGTTTATTTTTTCTACCCATTTTTCACCTTTGTGATTTTTGAACTGAGAGCGCATACCATAGTTAAGCGTGAAAGCCAATTCTCCGGGGAAGATATCACCCAAAAGGGTTATTTTTACTGTTTCACTTACAGGTTTCATAGGTAATTTTTAATACCGTCGGCGCAGTTAAAATACTGAAGAGCTGTTTGTCTGCCTTTGATTCCTATTTGTTTTCTCAAAGAATCGTCTGTCAAAAGTTTCAAAAGGTTTTTTAAATAGGTTTCGCTATCTCCAACTTCTGCTATCATAGCGTTATCAGTATTTTTCAAGTAATATTTCAAATCGCTGAAATTGGTAGCCAGGATAGCTTTGCCACTGGCTAGCAGCTCTGATGTTTTACCCGGGAAGCCGGCATTTGCAATAATGTTGCCATGTTCAGGGAGTACCAGGATATCGGCTTTGGAATAGATAGCCGGAATGAAACGAAAGGGTACCGGCTCAAAGAAGAATACATTTTCTGTAAGCTTTTTGGTTTCGCAATACCTGACAACTTTATCCACATTTCCATAAGCCATGAAAAAGAAAATCAAAAAATCGTGTCCATGCTGGTGTTTGGCTTTAGCTGCTGCATCTAAAAAGAAAAACAAGCCATTGGTTCTGTTGCAGGCACCGGCATAGACAAACTTCAGCTTATCGGAGTCTAAAAGAGAAATGTTCGGTTGCGCTATATCCTTGATATTTTCGTTAATAAGAGCATCGTAGGTTTTTAGGTCTATAAGTGATGGTGTGGTTCGGATGATGTTGTTTTTATGCGGAAACATTTTTTTGTATTTGTTTTCGATGTAGGATGTAAAAACAAATATTTTGCTGACTTTTTTCAGGATGAATTTTTCGTAGGCCAGCTGGTTGTATTTAGCCAGTCGGTCGATGGCGGAGCGTTTTTGTTCAGTGTTGAGAAAAGCGTATTCATCTGCAATTTCTGCATAGACCCTGACATTTTTTAATTTGGCTGCCATCAGGCCGGCAAAGCCTTGCAAAAAATTTAATCCGGGGATGATGATAAAAGCCACATTTTTCGCTTTATAAATGTACACAGCCGCTTTAACAGTACCCCAAATGCTTTTTAAAAGAGTGAAAATGTTACGTTTTCTTTTTTTTACGGGCTTCAGGCAGTAATGGATATAGGGAGGCGATATTTTTAATGAAGCATAAGTAGGAGCAAAGTAGGGTACAAGATGGATAAATCTGTACTGAGCATCCGAAAAGCCTTTGTGTAACATTTTTATGCGTTGGTGCCAGGAGCCGATAGGTGGCTTACCTGCGCCTAAAAAAATGATTAAGGGTCTATCTTTTGGTGGGGACATTAATCAATTTATTGGATGTTTTTTTGCCAAATGGTTCTGTTGACATAGTCCACATAGCTGATGATGATTCTGACGACTTTATCTGACACATTTGGTTTTGTGTAATCCGCCACTGTCACAAAGTTTCTCTTATGTCCGATTTTTTGTGATGACAGCTGTTTAACGGCTTGCAAGACACGTTCCTGTGTCAGGCCTACCATCATAACGGCAGCCTCTTCCATAGCTTCCGGACGTTCGTGGGCTTCTCTGATATTGAGTGCTTTGAAGTTCAGAATTGAAGACTCTTCGCTGATGGTGCCGCTGTCGGAAAGGGTGGCAAAGGCATTAATCTGAAGGTTGTTATAGTCGGAAAACCCCAGAGGTTTCAAAAACCGAATCAATTGATGGGTTTCGAGATTTTTGGTTTCCAGCATTTTTTTTGTACGGGGATGCGTGCTGACAATAATCGGCTTTTGGTATGTGGCAGCCAGAGCGTTCATGGTTTCCATCAAATTGTTAAAGTTATGCGGATTGTTGATGTTTTCTTCTCTGTGTGCAGAAACCAAAAAGTAGTTATCCTTTTGAAGGTTTAGATTTTCGAGAGGGGTAGCCGCTTCTATTTTAGGCATGTAGTGGTTTAGGACTTCAAACATAGGGCTGCCGGTTTTAATAATTCTATCGGCAGGCAGGCCTTCTCTTAACAAGTATTCCCGTGCGATATCAGAGTATGTCAGATTGATATCAGCTATGTGATCGACAATTTTTCTGTTGGTTTCTTCGGGCACACGTTGATCAAAGCACCTGTTGCCTGCTTCCATATGAAATATGGGTATTTGTCTTTTTTTGGCAGGGATGGCACACAGGCAAGAGTTGGTATCGCCGAGTACCAGTAAGGCATCGGGTTTGATTTTTTCTAAGAGTGGGTCTATTTTAATGAGTATTTGCCCAATAGTTTCGGTTGCCGTTTTGCCGGCTGCATTAAGAAAGAAGTCGGGTTTACGTATTTCGAGGTCTTCATAAAAAATCTGGTTGAGTTCATAGTCGTAATTTTGACCTGTATGAACAGTAATATGCTCGACGGCTTCTGAAGTGTCGAGCTTGGCCATGACTCTCGAAAGTCTGATGATTTCGGGGCGGGTACCCACAACAGTAATGACTTTTAATTTTTTCATAATGGTAGATTATTGCTTACAAAAGTACAACTTAACCTGTATTTTATTCACAAAAAGTAAACAAAAAAAAATATAGACGGCTAAACGTTTTCAAAAAATGTGTCGGGGTCATTAGCGTCGTAATGTTCGTTGATCCAGAATATGGTGTACAGGTCATCGGTTCCGGTATTTGTGATGTTATGTGTATGCCATACCGGCATATCCACAAAAGCGGGTTGGCGTCCGTCAAGATCGAAGGATAAGATGTCGTTGGAGCCTATGCGGCGTAGTTCAATACGTGCTTTGCCTTTGATAACGGCAAAACGTTCAGCTTTACGGGTGTGAAAATGATTGCCACGGGTAATTGTCGGTTTGGTTGTTGAAAATGAAATCTGTCCGCCGCTGTGCAGCTTGATTGTTTCAACAAAGCTGCCTCTGTTATCGGTGTTGAGTTTTAATTTAAAAGGGAAAAAAGTTTTGTGATCTATATAGCAAAGAAATGTATTGAAGAGGTTTCTGTCAAATGTATTGTTAAGATCGGGTATGATGCCTTGTTCGAAATAGTTGATTTTGTAATGGTTAAGCTTGTCAAGCAGTTCAGAGACCTTGATTGTGGCTGTATGTGGCAAAGCTATGCTATTGCAGATGCTTTTCACATTTTGGCTGTCAACATCTTGAATATGCCGGATGATTTCATTGGCGAGTTCCCCGACATGAATCAGCTTAAGTGTGCCGTCCACATCTATGCGGGGTTTTTCATCATGTGTGAGTTGGTGGCAGAAAGTAGCTACTACTGAATTATAATAAGGGTGCCCGAATGGGCCAAACACATTGGGGATGATCAAGCCTGAAAACGGGGCATTGTTATCTTTAGCCCATTTTTCGAACATTAAGCGCCCCTGGCGTTTGGATTTACCGTAAAGATTATCACGCTCTTCCTGAGTAGAAGAACTGAACAATATATGGGGTGTTGATTTGGTCTTTTCGCAGGCTTCAATAAGTTGTTTTACCAAACGCGTATTGGTATCATAAATAGTTTGTGGATTATTATGTCGGTTCATAGCTGCCAGATGAATGATGACATCACATTGGCTGACAAAATTTTCGAGTCTTGAAGGACTTTCAAAAAAGCTGTCCTCGAAAGCTATGCGCTTAAAATTTTCGCTATATAGGCCGAGGGTATTGTAAATATGGGTACCAATAAAACCTGACTGTCCGGTAATTCCAATGTTCATTTTTTGTTTTTTTTGAAGATTTATAATTTTGGTTATTCTCTTTCTGTCTAAGTATCACAACATCAGTATAATAGCTTATTTCCAAACTTGATTTACCCCATTTTTTCAATAAATAATATAACGGCTGTGGTTGGACCCTGTTTCATCTGAAGAAAAACTGTAACTAAACTGCCACAGCAGTGTTGATACGATGCTAAGGTTCATAGATATCAGCAGTGTCGTCACCCAATATGTCCTTTCTGATTATCGGAAGCGTCATCAGCAGTTCTTTGGTGCCTTCGATATCGAGCCTTAGGGTGTTGTGTGAAGTATAGCTTTCTATTGCTGAAAGTTTTTCTTTACCTTCAGAGAAGTATTTGCCGTAATTAAGGTCGCGGTTATCGGCAGGAATACGGTAGTAGTTGCCCATGTCTTCTGCTTTAGCCATTTCTTCACCGGTAAGTAATGATTCGAATTTTTTCTCACCATGTCGGGTGCCAATTATTTTTACGGGGCTTTCACTTTTGTAAAGATCTTTCAGAGCCCAAGCAAGAGTTTCTATAGTGCAGGCGGGTGCTTTTTGCACGAATATATCGCCGTTGTTACCATTTTCGAAAGCAAACATTACCAAGTCAACTGCTGCATCGAGGTTCATCATAAAGCGTGTCATTTCGGGGTCGGTAATTGTAAGTGCTTTATTGTTTTTTATTTGATTAACAAACAGCGGGATGACCGATCCTCTGGAAGCCATAACATTGCCATAGCGTGTACCGCACAGGGTCATGTTTTGGCCATTGATATTACGCGACATGGCTACCATTACTTTTTCGCTGAGGGCTTTTGAGATGCCCATAGCGTTTATGGGGTAAACGGCTTTATCAGTACTCAACACAATGGTATTTTTCACTTTGTGTTTCAGAGCGCTTCTCAAAACATTTTCAGTGCCTATCACATTAGTGCGCACAGCTTCTGCCGGGAAGAATTCACAAGATGGCACCTGCTTGAGAGCAGCCGCATGAAACACCATATCAACATCATGCATGGCCATATCCAGTGATATTTCTTCACGCACGCTGCCAATAAAGTATTTTATTTTGTCGTTTTTATAAAAACTTCTCATGTCGTCCTGCTTTTTCTCATCTCTGCTGAAAATGCGTATTTCTTTGATGGTTTCATCGTTCAGAAATCTTCTCAGTACTGCGTTTCCGAAAGAACCGGTACCGCCTGTTATCAAAAGTGTTTTTGCTGTTTTCATAAGTTTTTTATTAGTTAATCAGTTATCGTATATAAGTGTGTGGTATAAGTTTTCGAACAATTGGGTGTTTTTTGTAGAGTATCGTTCCTGAGCCATCGTATAAGCATTACAGCCATACTCCTGAGCCAAATCAGGTTGGGCTGCCAGTTTGTTAATTGCCTGAGCAAGTTCTTGGGCATTTTCGTTCTGAACCAAAAGCCCTGTTTTTTTATGAATGATGATTTCCGACATTCCTTTTATGTTAGTACCTATAGCCGGCTTTTTGTGCAGATAAGCTTCAATGACAGGGCGCGCAAAATGGGATTTGGCAAAAGGTGATACGAGGCAGCAGGTTTTTTCGTAATACGGCGAAACCTGATCTATGGCTCCTACATAGATAGCATTCGGGTGTGTTTTGATAGTGCGAATGGCATTTCTTTTTTTTCTTTCGAAACCCAGAAAATCCTTAATTTTTTTCTCTGCTTTTATACCGGTCAGCAATTTGGTGCTGTAGTAACCGCCAAACAAAACCTTGACATCATTATCTAAAAAATCCAGAGCTTCCACCATAGTGAAAAAGCCCTTAATATTTTCCGATCCTCCCAGGTAAAGTACTTTTTTAGAACGATAGGATGTGGTATCGGTTGTTTTTTGTGGTATTTCTGAGAAATTGTAAATGATATTTGTTTTTTCGGGGAGGTCAACTCTGGCGGCGTTGTCTTTGCTGATAGCCACAATTTTGTCGGCATACAATTGCATCTGTTTTCTGAAAAAATGGTGTAGAATATCGTATTTGCCTTTTCTGAAAGGTTCTCTGATATGTATGACAACTTTGGCTTTTTTATGAGCCGGTGCCAGCCAGTCGGTCAGTGCCGAGGAGTTTAAGTGAACAATATCAAAATGGTGTTTACTGAGTTCTTTATGTGCATAGTGGTAGCGCGACAATAACCACATGAAAAGTTTTACTAATCGAAAAAGTTTATACCACTTAAAATAGGAAACATCAATATGTGTGAAAAACTTGTAATACCTTTTGTAAAATACTGAATCGGCAATTTTGTATGGGATATTATTTTCGGATAATTTTTGAGCTACTATTGAGTTTTTGAGCAAAAGGACTTCGGGGCTGTATTTATTTTTGTCAAGGTGGTTGATAAGTTTTATCATGCTGATAGGCGCACCACCCCATCCGGCAGCATGATGGACGAAAAGAATTTTTATGCGCTTATCCATTTTTGTTTTTTTTGGTGTGGTATTGCCATTTTTCAATTTTTTGCAAAACAGGATAAAACATCAGGTTTTTCAATAATCTGTGTTGCCAGCTGTAAAAGATTTTCATCAGTTTCAGCTTTAGTGGTGATGGCTTTTTATTCGGGAACAAATTATCTGCGGCTATGTGCCATGCAAGTTTTCTTTCATTATGCATTGTTGTTTCCCAGTCAGGGTCTAAAGTGCTGGCCAATGTAATGTGTTTTCGGTGATTGGCAATGGGTTTTTTAATTTTTCGCATGCCTGCCTGATAAGTAATTTTGGCAAAGTAAGTAGCATCCATGCAGCAGCGCAAATCATCCATCATGAGGCCTCTTTGGTCGGTGAGTTTTTTGCGCCAGAAAACCCCATTGGACGTCAGTGCATTAGTGAAGCCGGTAAATGCAGCTCTTTTGTAATTGAATTTAAGAGGTCGCAGTTTGTACACAAAGCGCCCTTCCAAATCAACCATGTTGACCGGGCCATAAACAATGTCTGTGTTTGCATTTTTTTCAAAAGCAGCCGCTATTTCCCCGAAAATATCCGGGCAATAGTAGTCATCAGAATTTATCCAGCCGATAATGTCGCCCGTTGCGTGCCGCAAAGCTTTATTAATAGATGGTGTTTGCCCTTTATTGGTGCTGTTTTTAAGAAGTATTATCCGTTCGGGGTGTTTTTTTTTATAGGTGTTGATAAGCTCAACAGAATTGTCAGTAGAGCAGTCGTCCACAATAATATGCTCGACATTATCGTAATTTTGCGCAATAATGCTTTCAATGGTTTGTCTAATAAACTCTGCATAGTTATAATTGGGGGTAATTATAGATATTTTGAGTTTTTGGTTCATGTTTTTTTGTTGCTATTTTAGGAGTGCTTTCAGGGATTTGACAAAATGCCAGCTTTGTCTTGTAGCAAAGTGAAGCCCGTATTTGAATGTGAATGTTTTGAAAAACATTGCCAGGTAGGGGCGTAATTTTTTCAGGCTTGGCTGTAACAAGTAGCTGTATTTGAGCTCAGAAAAACGTAACCATTGGCTGTCATCAGCTGAAAAATAATTTTCTTTCTGAAATCTTCTCATAAGCAGACAGCGCGATTCGTAATGTTTTTTTTCAGCTGTTTTAGAAGAAATACCTATATCCGAATAGTAAACAGAGCCTACAAAAGGCATATAGTAATGATTTTTGGCAAAGCGATGGCACTGTATGTCAAGAAGTCCGTCTGTGTAAATACCCAAATCTTCACTGACAGCATACTGTTTTTTGTGTACACTATAGCTGACACCGATGGTGCGGTTAAAAATAAGGTTTCTTATTTTAAGGCTTAGCGGGTTGTGCTTTTCAACGAGGGCATTACTGAAGACTCTTTCTCTTCCATTTGTATAAAAAATTTTAAAATCGAAAAGCAGTACAAAATCCTCTTTCTGGTATTTGATATTATTTTTGACAATAAGTTCATTGGCTTTATCAAAGAGGCCACTGCAGAGGATGTCGTCGCCGGCACAAGTAAAAATAATATCGCCGCTTACTTTCTCCCAGGCATGGGCCAGATTTTTAAAAACCCCCAGATTTTTTTTATTTCTGTAAGGTTTTATTATGTGGGGGTATTTGTCGCTGTATGCTTTAACTGCTTCCCATGTGCCATCGGTCGAGCAATCGTCAGAAACTACAATTTCGTATAGCTGTTCATTTTGACATAAAACCGAATCGAGGGCTCTTTGAATGAGATGCTCCTGATTATAGGTGATGATAATAACAGTATATCGTGGTAAGTCTGTCATCGTATATCAGCTTTTGTCATTTTCCTGAAAGTCGTAGCCTCTGTAGGTTTTCAGATGATCTTTCCAGGGGTAAACGGCCGCACCGTTTTCATCTTTAATGGCTCTGACGGACTTGATGTCTTTGGCAGGTCTTCCGGCAACAAGGCGCTCATCGCCTACGTCTTCCTTGACCAAAGCGCCTGCTGCCACGATAGCATTTTCGCCGATACAAATACCGGGAAGTAGCGTTGACTGGGCAAAAATCTGTGCGTACTTTTTTATGTGGGTTGTTAAGTGTGGGCTTGTGGGGGGGTGTTTGACATTTGTTATAACGACAAAAGGGTAAATCCACACATAGTCATCGATGATATTATTTTCGCTCAACATAACTTTGCTGTGAATTCTGACGTAATTGCCTATACGTGCCTTTCCAGGCAGCTCGCTGCAAGAACCAAAGCTGCTGTTATGACCAATAATGGAGTCTTCTCTGATTATGGCATGATGTCCGCTCTGGAAATGGGCGCCGATAGTTACATTTTCGTATATTGTGGTGAAAGATCGTATGATTGAATTAGCGCCGATTACAGTTGGTTTAAAATTGTGTGCATGTGAGGCTTTATAATAGTCTGCAGTTGGCTCGCCAATGATGCTGTAAGCTCCAATAAATGTGTTGTCGCCAATACTTACATTGTCGTGTATGATGACACCTTTCCCTATGTTAACATTTTTGCCAATATTTGCATTTTTGCTTATTAAATAATCAGGCATGGTATATGTCTTTGATGGTAACAAAATGATTGTAGTCTTTTATATAATCATCTTCTTTGTATAGTTCGGATGCCATGACAAGGCTTATGGCGCCGGATGAAAAGTTGTGCAGGTCAAACCAGATACCCGGTACAATATGTAAACCATAGTCAGGTCTGTTGAGGGTGATATTTCTTTTATTCAGGCCATCATCAATCAAAACGTCGAAGGCACCGCTGGCAGCAATGATAATTTCCTGGAGGCTCTTGTGGGCATGTCCGCCACGTGCTTTGCCACAAGGGATATCGTAGAGGTAAAACACTCTTTTGATGGCAAAAGGTATGTTGTTATGGTTTTCCACAATAGTGATATTGCCGGCTCTGTTATAGACTTTATTTAAAGGCATCAGCAAGCAATCGTAAATGGTATTGTTCATGTTTTGTTTTTTAATTTTAGAAAGCTGTCGTAATCATAAACGTAGTCGTTTTTATCGAAAGGTGTTGAACTCAGCACAAGAGCCAGGGCATTTGTAGAGAAGTTTTTCATTTGGCGCCATATGCCATTGGGCAAATAAAGACCATAGTAAGAGCGGTTCAGATGGAATATTTTTTGATTTTGACCATCATGAGTCACGACTTCAAAGCTACCCGAAAGGGCTACGATGATTTCTTTTTGTTTTTTAAAAGCATGACCACCTCTGGTTTGACCACCCGGGACATCGTAAATCCAATACACTCTTTCAATTTTGAAGGGGGCCTGGATGAGTTCTTCTATTACGGAAATATTGCCTCTGGGGTCTTCAATTTTTGGAAATTTTAATAGTTCAATGCACATTTTATTTTTTGTCAAGTGAATAAAGGGTATTTTTTTGATGGTAAACTTTTTGAATTCTCTTGTTGATACTTATCGGAAAAATATTTATCAAAAACAAAAGTAAAAATAAGACCGTAAAAAAACAAGGAAAACATGACCAGTGTAAAGTTGGCTACCAGAAAAATAAGAAAGCCGAAAAAGGATCCCCAGTAGTTAGTAAGTAGTGCCGTTTTTCGAAGCCTTCTGGCAATCAGAAACCAAAAGGTGAAAAGGATGGTGCAACCAACGATGCCAAAATACAATAAAGCCGACAGGTAGCCAACATGTACCTGCGACGATTGTGCTGAGATAGCAACCGCACCGATTTCCTCGGTCATGCCACCGGAGCCCCAAATAAAAAAATGAGGGAACAGCACTATAAAACTATAAATGGCACGATATCGTGTTGACTCTTCTATACTGCCTTCAAAGAATAAGCGGTCTTCAATCCATACCCTGAAATCATAGCCAAAATAGATGAGTATGTTAGCTAAAACAGTTGTTATAATAAGTGCGATAAAGCTGTATTTAAAAATAGCAAAAAGTTTTATCTTTTGAGCCAGAAAGATTTGGAGTGTCAATACTAAAAAGCCCAGTATGATGTATCTGGCATTAGTCAGCAATGCAGATAAACCGCCCATAATGACAAAAACCAGGTATCTTTTTTCTTTATGATATAAAAGAAAGCCTGTTAAAATGGCCAGCAGTGGCAGGTATGAGAGGCCAAATTCGTTTTGACTTACAAAATTGAAAATGGACACACGACGTACTTCATATTTACTTGTCATAGTGGCAAAGAGACTTTCTTCGCCATGCCACAAGGCCCAGGCATTATAAAAATCACTGTTGAAAACCTGAATTACGGAAACAATAAGGGCAACTACAACAGTAATTTTGAAAATTTTTATAACGTTTTTTATAAAATCCTTATTAAATTTGGTGTTGTAAATGATAACAATAATAAAGAATATTGAAACGCCGTTGATAAAACGCGCAGTCATAAATCGTCCCTGTAAATTATAGCCTGAGATTATCAAATATAAAGCCCAAAGCATGGCCATGATGGCAATATCGGGGATTTTCAGCAGGCGTTTTCGCGTAAGCATAAAAAGGACGCCGTAAGCAGTGAATATATAGCTAAAGTAGTAAGGGAGTGGTTTAAGATGCAGTTGCCCGAATGTTACAAACGCAATTATGGGCGAGAAAAGCATAGCATAAAGCAAGAAATAGGTTATGTTAACCATTTTGTAAAAAGAGCCTTTTCTAATTCTTGATACAAGTATTATAAACTTGTATCAGATTTTTAATAATCGTTTTTTTATCGTGTCTTAGCATAGCTGTAAGCCGTGCTTCCCTTCCTAATGCGGCAGCTTTTTCTCTATCTTCGGACAGTTCAGCAATGGCACCTGCCATGCTGTATGGGTCGCCGCTTTGAATAAGTATGCCGTCATGTTTGTCTGTCATCAGCGATGGCGTACCACCGGCCACAGTTGATATACATGGCATGCCCAACATCATAGCCTCACATAAACTGTTGGGACTGTTTTCAATATGCGAAGGCATCACATAAATATCGGCTTGCAACATTCTTTCAATAAGGTTTTTTTCGTTAAGAGCACCGAGCAAAATTAAATCTTTTTTCGGAAATTTATCTTTTAATTTTCTTTTGACAATTTTAACAATCAGATCATCTTCCTTGATGCCTGCCACGCGCCACTCGGCATGAATACCGTTTTTTTGAAGCAAATGTAAAGCATGACATAATGTTTCGAAGCCTTTGAAGTAATTATTATCATTGGTGGTGTGAATGATGGTTTTTTCAGTGGGATGCGGCTGCCATTGATTTTTGTAGAAGGCTTCACGCATAAATTCGTTAACCACGAAATACTCTCTGTGAGGTGCCATTATCAGGCTTATTCTTCTGTCCCAGTCAGTACGACCAATGAAATTTTTAATATGCCTGAGGTACAGCTGCTCATGTTGTGCAGCATGTTTGAAAATTTTATGCTTGTAGGCAAACGGGGCCGGCTTCAACCATTGCAGCGGCTTTTTTAAAGCGCCTGAACGCTGATGCAGGTACTTTTTCTCAATACCGCTGAAAAACTTATGCAGATAAACCGTAATATTGCCCTGAATAGATAGAACAAGAGGAATGTCGGTGTGTGGTGCTATTGCCGTAAAAATGCTTTCCGAACCATGAATATGAATAATGTCAGGCTTAACAGCATTCACAATATCCATACTTTTTTGTATCAGCTTATCATGTTTCTGCTGCCCGCTGAATTTTCTTAACCATTTGTTTCCAACGGATCTCTTGGCATAGACAGGGTGATAAGTCGTTTTCTGATAGCCGAACGATTTTTCGTGCTTTTTTAAAAAAGCGACATGCAAATCGACATGATGCTGTAAGTCCTGGTCAAGGGCTTTGAGCCATCCGCCGCTTCCTTTGAGGTCGGTGTTGAAATAAGTGTCGGCATTGGCCGGTGTAGGTGTAAACCATAGTACTTTCATGGCTGTTTTGTTTGTTGTTTGTGTTGAATAGCTTTTGGCTTTGGTTATTGGCGCAAATGAGAAAGATGCCGGCTAATTTTTTTGCCGGACATTAATGATTGTTGCCAGTTTTTTGATTCTTTTCATAACGCGCCAGTAATTTATGGCAAAGAAATACATGACATGAGTAACAAAGTGCATTTTGAAATGACTTTTGATATAGATGTGGGTGGGGATTTTCTCTTTTTGCATCCACTTTTTTAAAAGTGTTTCAAATGTCATTGATTTGTAATCTTCCCAGAAAAGTGCTCTGTTTTGGGGTTTTTCAAAAGGTTCTTTGAGCGATTTATTAGAAGCTAACGCACGCTGTAAGCTTTCTTCAAAAAAATCAATTTGTCTGTGTCGGCTTTGGAATAGTAAGTCTCCTTTTTCATTATTGCAAATCAGAAGTGATACGCCGAGTTTGTCAAAATTTTTGGCAGCATTATGACTGTTTTTATAGTTCCAGAAGTCACCCAGAGTAATATCGCCTTGTCTGTTCAGTGAGGTAAAGGGGCATTGGTAGCAAACAGGTCGCAGGAAATAGTTGCGCAGGAACCCCCTGATGTAAGGGTCTTTGTAGTAACTTCCTGTGTAGGTTTTGTTATTTTTGGCATCAACAGAAATGTTCCAAAAAATCCACGAGTATTTCTTAGCTCTGAAATTAATATGTGTGATGGGGCTTTTTAGTTTTTTTTGAAGATATTTCAGATAACTTTGAAAAACGCCGGGCGAGGGCACGCCATGACATATGATGTCAATGGTATAAAGGTTTTCGTATGTTTTGTTTTTTAAAAAGGCGTTCAAGCCTGCTATTTGACAAGGCGTTCCGGAAAAAAGTACCGGACGCCTGCTTTCGAGGTGTTGTTGCACTTTTCGGTAGCTTTTCTCAATGCGGCTTTGCAGGTATTTACTGCCCTGTAGCCGGGGCAGGTCGGAAAGCTTGTCAACAGATGTATGGTAAACACTGAATTTTTTATCGAAAGCAGCGCCGAAAACAATACCGCCCTTGCTCAGGATATATGATGCCAGCTCAGGGAAAAGACCTCCGGAAGAACTTTGGAAACGCGTTTTATGATTTTTAGACCAGGCGGCATAGTATTTTTGATTTTCAATCACAGGTTTCTGAGGATATAAGATAGGGCAGACGCCTTTGCAGTTGCCACAATCGGTACAAGCATCCTCTACAATGGTAGGGTAGTCAAAAAATTCCCCGTCCTGATATATTTGTATAGCCCCATGATGGCAGGCGTTGACGCAGGCCATACATGCCGTACACATTTCGGGTTTACAGAGAATCATGAAAGTTTTTCTTTAAGATGTTTGTAATAATTGTCGTAAAAAAAGCTGTCGTTAAGCGGCGGGGGTGGTTTTTCTAACATTTTTTTCGATTTATCCAGGGCTTCGTTCAAATTTTCGGCATAACACACATGGGACTTGAAGTTTTCGGGAAACCATTCGACACCACTTTTGAGTTTGTGATCGGCAGAAGAAAGTACAACAACAGGGGTGTGTGCTACAAGCGAAAAAATGGTGCCGTGGTACCTGTCTGTAACAACAAGCCTGTAGCCGGCGAAATCCTTAAGCATTTCAAAAAGAAAGCGGGAGCGATGGCGGTCAATTTTACGGAAAGGGATATTGACATTCGTATCTTTAACATGGACTTTATCAAACTCAGACAGTTGTGTTTCAAACTTTTTCAGTGAGGCTTTATCATAGAAAGCTTCTATATCGTTGCGGACACATAATAAAATGCCTGCCTTTGAGGTGTCGAACTGATGACGTCCAATCATGGATGTTACTATGTCGGGGTAAAGCATAAGATGGCATTTGAAAAACAAGTGACGGGCTTTTTCATAGGATATTTTGTCGCGGCACATAAGCGTCAGGTCGGGGTGACTGTTGAAAGCTTCTGAAACACTTTTGATAATTTTTTCACTTTTCAGGTTGATGGTTTGGGGCAAAATGATGCACTTGTTTTTTTTGAAAGTGGATGCTACGGCCTCGTAAACGGGCAGCTCTTTGTGATGATCGATCATAAAGTAGCCGCTGTGGCCAAATATTAAATCACCGGGCTTGGTAAGACGTGCCAGCATCTTTAAAGTGCTTTTCTGAGAATTTTTCCAGTGGAACTTCAGCACACTGTAATCAGGGTAATTTTCCTTAAGCCACTTTTCTATGCAATAAGCCTGCGCCTGGTCGCCCATATTGCTGTGAATGGGATACCCAAAAAGCAGGATTTTTTGACGCCTGCCGGTCATGAATTTTAATAATAAAAACAAAAGCCATACCCTATGCAGCAGGTTTTTGATGTAAGTCTTTAAAAGTTTGATTTTCGAATCAGCTGTCATTATCTGTGATTTTGGTAAAAATAGCTGTTGGCATTGGCTGATAATTTGATTTGATAAGTTAAGAGCTATTTGTTCCAAAAGCCATGAGCCTTTTGGTTGATGAGTTTAAAACTTTGTAGTGGCAGCAAAAAGAATCCGGGGAGCTTTACCAGAATATTGGCATATAAAATGCCGTAAATGCCATACTTCATACCCAGAAAAATAGCCAGCGGGACATTGATAACGGCAGCTATAACACCCAATGTCAACTGAAGTCTCAACTTACTGACACCGTTGAGGAAAGTGCTGTAAATACTGCTCCAGGCATTCAGCATGACCCATACAGCTACCAGCGCTGATAGTTTGTAAGGAATAACGACTTCCTTGCCTACCCATATGGCGTAAATATGCGCTGAAAAAATCCACATGGTGAAAGCCACTACTATTAGGCCTATCCAGATAAAGATGAGCTTTTGCATGATTTTCCTGATCCATATGACTTCCTTTTTCATCCAGGCCTCCGTAAAAGCACTCCAAAAGGGTGCCACTATGATGGTGAAAGCCATAAGCAATACACTAAAATATTTGAAAGCAACGTGATAAGGTGTCACATAGGCTGGTCCCATAATATGAGCAATGATGATATTGTTGGTTTGATACAACAGGATAGCCGTTATTTGGATGATGAAAAATTTAACACCCATACTCAAAAGGGCAGGAGCTGTTGAAAAATCTATATATTTAAAGGAAGGCCTGAAAGCTTTGTACCTGCCTCTGAATAGTATCAGACTTGCCAGCAGCAGAACCATTACCGGAATGCTGCTGAAGGCTATGCCCAAATACAATAGCTGTCCATCAGTTGTTCGTGTCAGAATAAATACGCACAAAACCACGCCCAGCTTACCTGCCAGGTCGAACAGAGAAGCTACGGCAGGCCGCTGGTCGGCAATGACAATAGTGGCTACAAGCTTGAAAATAAAACGTAAACTGAAAAATATGAAAACGACTAAAGCAAGCATGGACAACTCCTGTGCTGAAACTGTGCTATCGTCAGCATTGAGAATGTTGTTCCAGTTGATGAAAGGATTGGCCAGAAAGAAGAAAAGCAAAACAGCTGTTATAATAATGGCAAGAGTTGCATATGTGGTACTTACATAAGTACGTGCCAGCTCTGTTTGCCCTTTAGCCAGTGCTTGTGCAAATTTATTCCTCAAACCATTGTCCAGACCAATATCAAAAAAGCTGAACCAAACAATGATAGAGCTTAAAGTAACCCAAATGCCATAACGCACATTGCCCAGATAGCTTATTGACAGAGGTACCAGTATCAAGCCCAGGAGAATAATCAATCCCCGGCTTATAAAAGATGCCGTGATGTGCTTCTTAGCTCTTTTGGTGCGTGTATGACCACCACCAAAACCTGTCAGGTGTGATATGATTGCTGAAAAGGGCTTCATTTAGGGTTTTTGCGTTTAGTGTTGTGTGTTAAGCGTTCAGTGTTCAGGGTTAGCTGGCGTCTTGTGTCATTCTTCACTCCGATGGTAATCGGAGTGAAGAATCTCTATTCTCCGTTCTTCTTGACCAAAAAGAACCAAAAAGTCAAGGCTCTGTCCTCATTTGCTATCCTGTATTATTCACAAAAAGTAAACAAAAAGTGTTTAGGTTTGATTCTTAAGCTAAAAAAGACCAAACCTTTG
>PXBB01000089.1 GCA_003565735.1 Bacteroidales bacterium | reverse complement strand
TATTGTATAAAAAATTTAAAACTGTGGCATACAGAAAAGGTTTAACAAAATTTAAAAATTATTTAAAAGTATAATATAAATCATTAAACATTTATATACAATTATATAAACTACTATATATACTGATTATATTATATACACAAATATTACATTTAATTTTATATTATTTTAACATTTTTAAAATATTTTTGTTATAAAAATGTTTTATTTTTGTTTTTAGATATACATCAATAAATTAGTTTTATTTTAAGATGTTATATATATGTTTTTTATTAATTATATAATAATATATTGTTTGACGTAATTAAATGTTAGATAATGAAAAAAATAAGTGTAATATTAACTTCATACAATGGAGAGAAAACAATTGAAAAAACTATTCAATCAATTCTTGGTCAAGAAGGAAACGGAGTTGAATTCTCAATTGAACTAATCGTTATTGATGATTGCTCAACAGATGATACTTTATCTCTGCTCATAAAATACGAAAAAGATTGTATTTTATTGAAAAATGAGAAAAATTCCGGTGGTCCTAACAAAGGGCGAAACTTTGGCTTAATGATTGCTACTGGAGATTATATATGTATAGCAGACCAGGATGACCTTTGGAAAAAAGATAAAATTCAGTCCGTCTTACCATATTTAGATTTAGCTCCCATTATTACCTCTGGTTATGAAGTAATTGATGAGAATACTAAAAAAGTAATCACTCGAATGAGGGCATCGACCTCGAGTTATATTCTATATTCACAAAACGAAACCTTTCTTAAAAAACTAACAAAATCATTAGATGGACAAAATGCTTACATGGGGTCTTTTATTTACTCCAGTAAACTAAAAGACATTTACTTTGAAGAAAATTTTGGCATGGTTGATTTTGATTGGTTATTACGGTTATTTCACCAGCAAACATCTCTTGAAGTATGCAAGGTTTTATACGAAAGAACATTAAATGGGGCTAATCTCTCTCTAAATGAAACCTATCGAAAATTTGATTTTTATTACTCCCTCTTGACATTGGAAAATTATGAAACCTCATATCCCTATGAAACTACATTAGCCTATAAAAAAGTATATGGTAGTCGCGCAAGGTATTATTACCTCATGGGAAATATGAAAAAAGCCCGTTATTATTTTGTTCGTTCGCAAAAAAATATCAAAACCTTACTATATTTCATAACTTCCTTCTATGGAAGTCAATATGTAAAAAAGCGCTTTAATGTATTTGGTTAATTAGACAATCAACATGAAATTCATAATGTTGACTAATACTTGATAAGGGTAATATAGATAGTATCATTAGCTTTTATGCAGACGCATATTACGTATTTGAGAAAATCACGATTTATTATTAGTGCTTTGGTAATTTTCTTTGAAACAAAGGTGTCATTTTTTAACAAAATTGGAAGTATTTATGTTGCCAGCTTATGCAGTACCAAAGGTTACAAAGAAGCCATCAACCAAATACGGTAGCCGTAGCGTAGTATTAACCTGCTTTTTGTTTAGCAAAAAACTTTAGGTAAACAATCCCGGTAAGACCGATGATTATTAGAAGACTTGAAATTATTTCCGCCTGCGTTATTTGAGCTCCAAAAATTTGATAAACTTCATTAACACGAATTTTCTCAATAAAAAACCGCTCTACACCATTGAGAACTAAATAAATAGAAAACAGCATCCCATATATGTTAATTCTTTTTCTGATAGCCCAAAGGATACCAAAAAAGATGGTACAAATGGTGGTTTCATATATGGGGGTTGGATAAACAGGCAAGGGTAAGTAGTTACAATAACTACCACTACAACCCGCTAATGGGACCCCTTGGTTTAACACGTTATGGGGGTATGCATAAGCAAAAAGCCAGTCGGGAAGCCCCCAGAAAGCCGGGGTAGCAGTATGTCTTACAGCTTCGAGGCTGCCAAACTGATGTATAAGATAGGCTGCATGATTTTGTACTTCAGCTGCAAACTGCTCTGCCGATGCCAACATAACACCACCATCTACTGTGCTGATATATGCACTGTTGATGATACCCCAGTCGCCGTCGCCGGATACATGACAGCCAATACGTCCAATGCCATACCCCAACATAATAGCAGGTGCCGCTGCATCGGCCAGTATTTTGGGAGAGATGCCATTTTTTTTGCCATACCACAACAAAGTAATGGTCGCCACAATAAGACCTCCATAAAATGTAAGTCCGCTAAAAGAAAACAATGCATCTATAGGGTCTTTTAAAAACTCATCAAAGTTTTCCAGGTTATGAAATATCTTTGCCCCTATTACGCTGGCTATTATACCTATTACTACAATATTAGGCGTCAACTGATGGGGGTCAATTTTTATTTCCTCCCACCTGGGCTTGTCTAACTCTTGCTTTTTTTTATCCCTGTAAGTAAGATAAGCAGAGAGTGCGGCCCCTATAAGACCACCAAAAAAATGCCCCTCGGTTGACAAAACATAATGCTGGGGATCATCATAAAATACAGAATAGTTTAGTATTATACCCAACAATTTAAAACCAATAACAAAACCTATGATAGCAGGCAAAATCAAATCCTTTATCTGGAACTTTTTTCCAACAAGCACTTTTCTGGTAACGCTTTTTAATAGGCCTTCTTTATGTTTTCTTTTCAGCTCCAAATGCAGCAAGTAACCGGCAATAAGAAATGCCAGCGCCACAAAAAAGCCATAACTCTGAATGGGTATTGGCACGTAAATGCCAAAAACGTCGTAAATAAAATCACTTAATCTGGGATACATAATTTTTTTTTTACAAAACTAAACAATTTTAAAAGAACTCCTTTGAACTATCTAAGAGAAAAACACCATCTTCATCAATCTTCGATAGTGGGGCTTTGACAATGCTATTAGCTAGTGTTTTACGAAAACCCGTTTTAACCCTTACATAGTTTTCGGAAAATCCATATATAAAACCTCTTCTATTGATGTGCTCAAATAAAATACGATGCACTTTGCCTTTCTGAGAACTAAAAAACAGCTCTTTTTTATTTTTTGCCAATGCTTTCAGGGCAAGGGTTCTGTTTTTAATTACACTCTGATCCAAGGCATTTTCAAACCCGGATGATTGAGCTTGAGGCCGCGATGAATATGGAAATACATGAATATAAGACAAAGGCAGTTTTTCTATAAAATCCATCCCGGCTTCAAAATCAGCTATAGACTCCCCGGGAAAACCTGCAATAACATCAGTTCCTATACAACAATCCGGTATATTTTTTTTTATTTTAAATACTTTTTCTGCAAAAAAAGCTGTATCATACCTGCGGTTCATACGTTTCAAGACTTTATCTGTACCCGACTGTAAAGGCAAATGCAAATGAGGCATTATTTTCGAAGAGGTGCTTATGAGTCGTATCAATGCATCGCTAAGCAAATCAGGTTCAATAGACGATAAACGCAGACGTTGTAAAGGTTCTATAGCTTCAAGGGTCTCACATAAATCTGTCAGGGTTTCCTTTTTATCATTTTTAAAATCGCCAATATTGATACCTGTCAGCACCACCTCTTTGATACCTGCTTCTGTAATTTTTTCAACCTGCCGGACAATATTTTTAATCTGGTTACTACGACTGCGACCTCTGGCATAAGGAATCACACAGTAGGCACAAAAGTAGTCACAGCCATCCTGAATTTTCACAAAAGCGCGTGTACGCCCACCCAGCGAATAAGATGCAAAAAAATCATTCCCATCTGTATTTTTTATAGCAGGCGGTTTCCCTTGAGTTACAACAGTATTAATACTTTGATAAATCTTATCCTTTTCATTGGTTCCAATGACAAGGTCTATATGTTCCAGCTTATCTAAAACAGCGGCATCAGTATCTGTAATACAACCTGTTACAACAAGAAAGGCCTGCGGGTTTTTATGCTTTACCGATGAGATAATCTGTCGTGATTTTTTAACAGCCGCACTCGTAACGCCACATGTATTAATCACATAAATATCGGCTTTTTTGCTAAAAGGAACCACCTGGTATCCATTTTCATAAAAAATATCGCTGATAAAAGAAGACTCCGAAAAGTTCACCTTACAGCCTAAAGTGTAAAAAGCGATATGTGGTTTTGCTGACGTCAAAATCATAGGTTTCTGATAGCCCGAAACGATGTTTTTGCAAAAATACTAAAATTACAAGCCCTATACATCATCACAAAAAAAAGACTGCTCAATAACAAGCAGCCTCTTTCTTATATTTTTAATAAAGCAAGTTGTGAGTTTTTCTATGCTTTACCTTCGAGTTCCTTTAAGTAATTGTAAATACCTTTTTTGTTAATTGTTCTTATTGCAGAAGCTGAAACTTTTAAAACAACCCATGCATCCTCTTCGGGAATATAAAACTTCTTGGTTTGAAGATTGGGGTAAAAACGTCTCTTGGTTTTTACATTCGAGTGCGAAACCTTATTACCTACCATCATCTTTTTTCCTGTTAAATCACAAACTCTTGCCATTGTATTACTTTTTAAGATTTTTTTGAGGCTGCAAAATTAATAAGTTTTTCTGAACTTCAAAAGTTTTTTCGTTTTTTTTGGCTCACTTTTTTTAACAGCCGTGTTTTTACAGCGTGAAATTTTATGAATTGAGTATTTTGTTATTATTTTTTTACTTTTGTTATTCAAATAGAAATACGCAAACAAAAACCTTTTTTAAATAAGCAGATGGAAATATCACTAGTGATCCCCACATATAATGAAGAAGAGTCTTTGCCAGAGCTTTCTAACTGGATAAAGGAAGTCATGGACACCCACCATTTCACTTACGAACTCATCTTTATTGATGACGGCAGTACAGACCAATCCTGGAAGATTATTAAAAATTTGTCAGATCAAAACACATGTATCAAAGGCATACGTTTCAGGCGGAATTATGGTAAGTCCGCAGCACTAAACACAGGTTTTTCCATTGCTCAAGGTAATGTTGTAATCACTATGGATTCTGATTTACAAGACAATCCTGAAGAAATCCCCGCATTGTACAAAATGATAACCGAAGAAAACTATGACCTTGTTTCGGGATGGAAGAAAAAAAGACACGACCCCATTACCAAAACCATACCAACGAAGCTCTATAACTGGGCTACAAGACGCATGACCAAGCTTAAGCTGCACGATATCAACTGTGGTTTGAAAGCTTACAAAAATGATGTTATTAAAACCATTGAGGTATATGGCGAAATGCACCGTTATATTCCGGTAATAGCCCTTCGGGCAGGATTTAGTAAAATAGGCGAAAAAGTGGTTATGCACCAGGAGCGCAAGTATGGTAAAACAAAATTCGGAATGGAGCGTTTTATAAACGGCTTCCTCGATTTACTGTCAATCAGCTTTGTGTCGCGCTTTGGCAAAAGGCCCATGCATTTCTTTGGCTCTTTGGGTACGCTCGCTTTTATAGGTGGTGGTATCATCTCCATATGGCTCATTATTGAAAAAATTTATGGACTGGCTCACAATATGCCTGTCAGAGATATAACAGATCAACCCCTATTCTACTTGGCACTGGTAGCCATGATAATTGGTTCACAATTGTTTTTAACCGGATTTGTTTCAGAATTAATAGCCCGCAACAGTCCCGAGAAAAATAAATACCTTATTAAAGAAGCTCTAAATATTGAACTTAAAAAAAATGCCACATAAAGTCCTTATACTTGGAAGTGCACACCCTTTAAGGGGTGGCGGTATTGCAACCTTTAACGAGCGTTTGGCACGTGCTTTCATGGAAAACGGCGATACCGTTATGATAGCTAGTTTTTCATTACAATACCCTTCATTTCTCTTTCCCGGAAAAACGCAATACAGCGACGAAGCCCCACCCCAAGATCTGCATATAAAATCGTGGCTCAATTCGATAAACCCCTTTAACTGGTTTTTTACTGCAATTAAAATACGCAAGTGGCAACCCGATTTAGTGGTGGTTCGCTACTGGTTGCCCTTTATGGGGCCCTCTTTAGGAACGGTATGCAGACTCGTTAAAAAAGGCCGGAAAACCAAAATAGTTGCCGTTGTTGACAACGCCATCCCTCATGAAAAAAGACCGGGAGACAGAATTTTTACACGTTGGTTCGTAAAAAGTGTAGATGCTTTTATCACTATGTCGCAACAAGTCATGCAAGACCTTGAGATATTTGATAAAAAAAGACCCAGGCTTTACACTTACCACCCTTTATACGACAATTTTGGTGCGCTTCTGTCGAAAGCCGAAGCCTGCAAAAAATTAAATTTAGACCCCTCGCAAAACTATTATCTCTTTTTTGGTTTTATCAGGGACTATAAAGGTCTTGACATGCTTCTGGAAGCTATTGCTACCGATGACATAAAAAAAATCGACTTCAAACTTATCATCGCCGGTGAGTACTATGCCAACGCCTCTTTCTACGAAAAACTGATTGAAAAATTAAAGGTTGCCGATAAATTGATAAAACATACACGCTTTATTTCAAATGATGATGTTAAATATTATTTTTCGGCAGCGGACCTTATTATACAGCCCTACAAAAATGCAACTCAAAGTGGCGTTACGCAAATAGCCTATCATTTTGAAAAACCCATACTCACAACTCACGTGGGCGGCCTTGCCGAAATAGTGCTTGACGGTCAAACCGGTATCATCGTTGATGCTCATAAAGATGCAGTAGCTAAAGGTATCAAAAGATTTTATCTGGATAACAACAAAAGCAAATACGCAGAAAATATTAAAAAAGAAAAAACAAAATACACCTGGGATAACTTTATAAAAAAAATCTACAAAGTTTTGTCCAAAGAGTCCTAAAGCAGCGAAAATGTTATAATTATAAACCCGGCAGTTTTCACTTTTAATTCAAACCCCATGCTAAAAACTACTGCTCAACAAATGATAAAAATAATTGAATAATGTTCAATAGCCCGTTAGGGCTTTAATGCCCATAAAAGAATTAGTGAAAAATTCTGTTTTTGTCCGTTAGGACATTAACAAGTATTATAAAAATATACTGATGTTTTAGAGAAATTGGTTGCTTGGTATAGAGGCTGTCTCAAAACTCTTATTTTGGATTTTCACCGACATCTT
>PXBB01000020.1 GCA_003565735.1 Bacteroidales bacterium | reverse complement strand
TTTTCTAAAGGATTGCCTATTGCAGACAAACGTTCGATAGTGAATTGCTCGTCAAATAATCCCTTTTTGCCATTTGCTTTATACTCTTGTGATGTCATATTGTTTTCGTATTAAATTATATGCAAGTATACATATAATTATTTGAATAACAATGATATAAATTATAGAACCCACCATATATAATTAAAAATAAAACAAAAAAAGATTTAAAAAGGAACTATGGGGAAATTTGGCGTGTAAGTTTTGAGTATGGAGTAAGTGTGGGGTCCTTCTGAATACAGCGTAGCGGAGTGAAGAATCTCTTCTCTCCATTCTTATTGCTTGACCAAAAAGAACCAAAAAGTCAAGGCGCCGCCCTTATTTGCTATAAACTGCGGTTTTCATTACGGTCGCAACCAAAGCCGTTTCGGCTGCTGATTTTTTCTGTTGTTTTATTTTTATAAGTGGTGCAGCCTCACTCGTTGGTTGCTTCAAGGCAAGATTTCAGCGTTTAGCGTTCTGTGTTCAGCGTTCGAGGTTTAGTGTTCTAGTTAAAGTAAATTCCTGAATATGATTGGCCGTTATTATTAACTCTCAATTTCATTGGGAAAGCCTGCGCAGCCCCTTTATCCCCTAAAGGGGAGGCCATTCTCATTTTGTGAGCCCTCGGATTGCAAATCCGAGTGAGCGATGTGTCATTCTGAGGGCTCAGACTTTTTTAAAAAAAACTCCATAAAGCAGCAATGACAGCGTTCCCCGTAGGGGAACAATATCAGTAGCCACGGGTAAGCGGAGCGACACCCGTGGCAAAAAGAATACAAGAATTTGGTTTTGGCACATGAATTTGTTGCAACTTGAGCTGAGCCTGTCGAAGTAAGCAAAACAAATTCTGTGACAAAACATAATATACAGATATATAGTGTTTTATAAAAATCTGTCATTGGTAACTCCGACGGCTATCGGAGTGAAGAATCCCATCCATTTTATGCACAAAAAATATTTTTGCTTAGTTTTAGCAAGTGCTTTTAATTATAGGTCAACAAGCAACTCAGAGCAGTGCTTCTTTAAAAAGCGGATTACTTTTTCGCTGTGGTGCGTATCTGTGGGCAAATTCAAAATATGTTCGGCGAGAAAGACAGCTGTAGGGCATTCGTCTTTTTGCAGATGCCATTGGTTTAAATCGCCGGTAGCCGGATGAAGTGGAGATACAAACCAGTCCCCCAGTCTGATTTTGGCATTTTCTGCTTTTTTTAAAAAGTCCGTTTTATTTTTGACGAAAACCGGATATTTCAAAAAGCTGTGGTTTTCTAAAAGACTGTCACTATAAAAAAAGCTGCGATGTTGCTTCATAAAGGAATTGTAAATCAAGCCGTTTTTCTTTCTTAAAGCGCATTGGTTTTTGAAATATTTAAGTTTTTTCAAGCCTGCCTTACACTGTATGCGCGAAGAAAGCATAAAGGATTTCTCCGGCTGCTTAGGGCTATCAGTCTCGGCAGCTGATGAAGAACCTAATACCAAACCCCAGCGGCTGAGCTTACGATACAAGCGCATTAGAAACCAATAGGTATGGTCATTTAAAAAAAGCTTTTCTGCTGTCAGCAGCAAACCTAAAGAAACGGACTGCATAAAGCCGGGCTCCAACATTTGACTGTTTACTTTTCTGAGCGGCTCAAGAAGTGCCGTATTGTTGACCAGCACAAAGCCACCGATACCTGTTGAAAAGGGTTTGTTCCACTGGGTTGAAAAGAAGGCAGCATCGCTGTATGTTCCGTTGGGTCGTCCATTATAAAAGCCGCCAAAACCATGGGTACAATCTTCAATGGTATAAATATTTTTCGATGCGGCATAAGACACTATTTCTTCCACCTCCGAAGACAAACCAAAGGTATTTTGTATGATGATACATTTGGTTTGGGGTGTTACTTTAGCTTTAATTTTTTCAAGCGTGGTATTTAGCGTAGCTTTGCTTACATCAACATATTTGGGTGTAGCCCCGCAGTACATAACCGCATTAGGCACCACCACACATGTAAAAGCCTGTATGATGACCTCATCGCCTGCTCCGATATCCATAGCTTTAAGCAATGCATAGAGTCCTGTGCGTCCTTTCCAGTACAGATCAATATGATGAGCGTTCAGAAAACCCGCTAAGCGTGATTTATACGTTTCACATGTGTTCATTTTTTAAAAATCCTTCCTGTAATTTTTAATAAACCAATAAAAGAGCCCACTGCATAACTAAAATGTAAAACCATAAAAGCATAACAAAGGTATAAAAAAGAAGTGCCTTTGCTTTTAGTTTTTATGCTTAAAGCAGCAATAGCAATCACCACCAAATAAAGGGCAACAACAAAAAGGCCCAAAAACCATAAGCTTGTATAAAAAAGGCCTGCCAAAGCAGTAAGCACTAAAAAAGAGAGAAAAGCAAAAGGCATAAAATGTCTGATGCTTAATGACTTTAGATTTCGTGTTAAGAAAACAGTCATCAGGTTCCACAAGCCATTGTTAAAATTATTAACGGCCAGACTTTTAAAATTTTCTCTTGCATAATATGTGCAGGCCATATCCGGAATAAGATAGATATTTTTTTTGTCAGCTTTCAAGCGTCTGCTCCACTCAATATCCTGGTTACGTTTAAGTCTTTCGTCGTAGTAGCCAACTTCATCAAAGAGGCTTTTTTTGTAAATTCCGAAAGGCACTGTATCCACTTTTACTGGCTTTTTAGCCCCTATTCTGAACATTGAATTGCCAACGCCAACAGGATGAGAAAGCACTTGACAAATGGATAAAGAACGTTTATTTTTATTCAGCACATCCGTATGCAGCATACCACCGGCACCATCAGCACTTAATGCTACAATTTTTTTATAAACATTTTCAATATACCCTTTGGGGTAAGCTGCGTGCGCTCCCGCAATCATTACCCAGGGGTAAGCAGCCTGTTTTATCCCTTTGTTAAGCCCTTTTTGTGTTTCTATATCTGGATTATCGATGCACTTAACAAATGGGTGCTTTTGAGAAATTTTTTCAACAATAGTTCTGGTGGCATCGGTACTCATGGCATCCACAACAACAATCTCCATTTTAAACTCAGGGGATGTCCCCTCAATAAGAGATGATAAGCATTTTTCTATAAAGCGTTCTTCATTTTTCGCCGGTATGATAACGCTTACGCCTATATTATCAGCTTGACTGGCCATTCTTTATTAGATTTTTTGGAGCATGGTTTATATGATAATTAAAAATACACAGCATAAAGCTGATGAAAAAAATAGGGACACTGAATATAGAGCTGCCACTTATGAGATTAAAAACGGCTCCCAATCCTATCAAAAAAATAAACCACAAGCGGTGCCGTTTAGTTTTAATAAGCAGCATAAGTAGATGTATGACAAAAACGAAAATTGCTGCCAGGCCCAGCACTCCGGAGTATAGGAGGGCGCTAAAAGCAAAATTGTGCGGATAGTCAAACTTGAGGGGCTTTCTTTCTGAATAAAATCTCAGCGCATAATCTGTTGCGTATGTAAAGCCTCTGCCTATCAATTTTTCCGAAAATGAATAATCCTTAAAAAGTGTCCAGGTGTATTTTAATCTTTCGAGGCGCCCCCCTATAACAGTGTCATTTTCAAGTTCATATTTACAGGCCTCGTGGCATCGCCAAAAACCAAAATGCACATCGGAATAAGATAATTCGGGCTTTAGCAACGTTGCATATCTGGAAGATATGGCCGTAAAGCTTTCAGCAAATTTATTGATTTCACAAATCCGGTCATTATCATATCGGGTTTCAATGTGCAATCGGTAAAAATTCACATATGCGGCAAAAAACAATATAACCATACCAATTCCCAACAAACTTTTTCGCATTAAGTCACGCCATTTTCGATAGTTATCTGAAGGCCAAAAACTAAAGAAAAGAATGACAAGCAAACCAAAAAACATAACAACAATACCGCGCCGCGAGGAGGACAGCATAATGCACGTAAAAAATAAAGGCAGTACAGCATACTTTATGTAAGCAATGTCAGGCCATTTTTTAATAAATACAAGATACAAAAAGGATGCGGCTCCTAAAAGCAAAGTAAAAGCATAATAATTATAATCTCTTAACAATGATGTGTTGGCTATGGTTGAAAAATCATTATTCAAAGGCCCTATGCCAACACCTGTAACGATAAGTATGTATTTAATCAATCCAAAAGCCGCCACTAAAAGAGCTAAAAATGTAAAATAAATACTAAGCTTGTAAATTAAATACTTAAAACTGAGCGCAGATACTATAAAGTAAGACAGGAAAACGGCTGCTATTAAGTAAAATAAAATATGTATGACATCAACCATTACAAATGATTGTTCAATCAGTGCTTTGCTGAAAATGTCGGGATGAAAAAACGCAGTCATAAAAATTCCCAAAAAATAAAAGAAAACAATAAGGCAAACCGGCCACCATTTTTTTATCAATGACACCTGAGTATTGCTCCTTTTAAGCTTGCCGGATAAAAATCCGTATGATAAATAGCCTGCAAAAAACACAAAAAAAGATGCAAAGACATACTTCATAAGCGGAAAAGACATTCTGCTGACAAACAATATCAGAAGCATGGCAAATAGCTTGATGGTATATTTTCGTTTAAAAAGATATTGCTTCATAAAAATTGTTAAGCTTCCTTACGGATTTGAGGTATAACTGATTTTTCAAAGGCAAAAATAGGATAACTTTTTTACAAGATAAATAAATAATTCATTAATTTTGTTTTTGGAAAGTGCTATATGGCCTGTATTATTCATACTTTTAATAAAGGATAGGCAAAGCCCCGAAAGCTGATACCACAGAATAACCATTGCAAGGCTTTCGCATTTGTACTATTGAATGGCCATCGGCAATAAAAATAGCGACTGTTTAAACATTTAGCAAGCACAAGGGCATCGCAGTTTGTACGCATTTGTTTTTCCAGTCGGCAGAAGTAAATGAGCTAAGTAAAAAAAAGAAGACAAGGCTAACCATAACAATTCCAATATGCTGGGCACCATACAACAAAACAACCTTATTTCTTTTAAAACAGTCCCTCAAAGGATTAATGCGTTTTTTTTTATCACACTTTGTGCACTTATTTTTGTTATGCCTTTAGCACGTACCCTGCCCCCTTATTTTATTATAATTCTTGCGGTTTCTCTGTTTTTTATTCCGGGACGTAACTCAAAACTCAAAGCACTCAAAACGCATTACCCTCAAATCATACTTTTCTCTTTACTATATATTATTTATCTTATAAGCTTTTTTTATTCTGAAGATAGAGACATTGCCAAAACCAAACTTATACTTAAACTACCGCTGCTGTTATTTCCTTTTATATTCAGTTTTACTTCAGATATTATCACGCGCCATCAGGTCAAAGTATTGTTGTATGTTTTCATATTGTCATGCTTTTCGGGTTCGCTTTATCTTCTTATTCAAGCATTGTTACAATACTCAGCCACAGGAAGCTACTGGCTTATTGTGTACTCTAATTTTTCACTTTTTTTTCACCCTACGTATTATGGTGTATTTATCAACTGGTCAATAGCCTTGATTTTGTTTTTTATGACCAGGGAAAAGCCCCATCAAAAAAAGTTTTTTTTAAAAACCGCTTTATACTTCTTTTTAGCTTTTTATTTCATAGCTATAGTTGTTTTGCTCAACTCAAAAGCCGTTTTTATAAGTACTTTCATCGTTGTTGTGATATGGCTTTTTCATGGTTTCTTAATACGCAAAGCCTACCGCAGCACTTCTCTATTTTTGATTATTACTGCTGTTGTTTTTTTTGCAGCCGCAAAACAATTTCCAGAGGTTTTTATCCGCATTTCTGATGCTGCTGTTAATTTCACCAACAAGTCATATCATGAGGAAGACTATGCAGGCACTTATCTGCGTTTTGAGATATGGCAGACAAGCACTGAGGTAATTCAAAAAAGAATCTGGACGGGCGTTGGTATAGGAGACGTAAACCATGCCCTACACGAAAAATATGAGAAAACACACAGATACAGCTTGTCAGAAAGTCGTTTTAACGCCCACAACCAGTTTTTGCAGGTTTTTGTAGCTGCCGGTGTTTTTGGGTTTGCTGCACTTTTAATACTGCTGATTTTGCCATTTGAAAAAATAAAACGACAACACCCTTACTTTCTTCTACTTCTGTTTTTCACTGCTATTATAACCATCAATTTTATGGCTGAATCTATGATGGAACGCCAGGCAGGTCTGCTTTTTTATAGTTTTTTTGCAGCTTTTTTCACTTTTATGGTTTCTAAAAAAAATACTTCTTTTTGATAAAAAAATGTATTTTTGCAGCCAGTTCTAAAACATTGAAAAGAGATTATGCTAAGTCGTCGACATGCAAGAGTAAAGGTTCTTCAAGCACTCTATGCCTATAAGTTGTCAGAAAATCACGAATATCACCTGGCAGAAAAACAGCTTAACCACAGTATTGAAAAAGTATTTGATATGGTTTATTATCAAATGTCTTTGTTGTTTAAAATCAAAGATGTGGCTTCTAAAACTATTGAGGAGGGAAAAAATAAAAGAGTCCCTACAGCGCAAGACTTAAACCCCAATATGCGTTTTGTGGATAATGTGTTTTTGCAACAACTTGAATCTAATGCCGGCTTACAACATATTTTTGAAAAACGCAGTATCAATTGGAATAACGACAGTAACATTCCCAAAAACATTTACAAAAAATTTCGCTCCAGCGCTTTATACAAATCCTATATGGCAGATGAAACATCTTCCTTCGAAAATGATAAAGCCATAATACTTAAGCTTCTAAAAAAATTTGTTTACACCCACCGCGCACTGTTCGACTTTTATGAAGACAGCAGTATTTTTTGGGTAAGCGATTATGAGTACGCCACTTTTATTTTAATAAAAATACTTCAAAGCCTCAACGAACATGAGCCGGGCACATATTCTTTTACAAATTCAACGGATGATGAGATAAAAGATGTTATTAGCTTTAGCCGGACTTTGCTAAAAAAGACCATACTTAAAGGCAAAAATTTTACAGAAATAATTGCGCTTCATGCTCAAAACTGGGAAATGGAACGTATAGCACTTATGGACAACCTGATTATGCAAATGGCACTCACAGAGCTTTTCGAATTTCCAACTATACCTGTAAAAGTAAGCCTCAATGAATATATCGAACTTTCTAAAAGCTACAGCACGCCCAAAAGCAATTTGTTTATCAATGGCATTTTAGACAAAATTACTGAGGAGGCCTTAGCTGATGGAAGGATAGTGAAAAAAGGAAGAGGATTAGCAGGATAAAATTCAGTTCTACTTTTCTAATATAACATGCATAATTAATAGACTTTCTACTCAAAATTTTTAATCCCTTAAAAAATGTACAGAAGTATTTTAAAATTTTTACCGGCTGCACTATTTATGGTGTATGCAATAGCTTGTTCAACCTCAAAAGAAATAGTTATTGAAATGATGGACTACCCGGAGACAAAAAAAGTCGATGTTATTGACACGTACTTTGGTGTTGAAGTAGCAGACCCTTACAGATGGCTTGAAGATGACCGTTCGGAAGAAACAGCAGCTTGGGTCAAAGCTCAAAATGAAGTGACATTTCACTACTTGTCGCAAATACCTTACCGCGATGCCATACAAAAGCGTTTGAAAGAATTGTGGGATTACCCACGCTATGGCACCCCTTTTAAAGAAGGCAATTATTACTTCTTTTTTAAAAATGAAGGCATGCAAAACCAAAGTGTTTTGTATGTACAAGAGGGTGTTGACGGTGACCCCCGCATATTACTCAACCCAAACGATTTATGCGAAGACGGAACTGTTTCTGTGACAACTGTACGCGTTTGTAATAACGCCAGATATTTGGCTTACGGTATTTCGCGCGGTGGCTCCGACTGGAATGAATTTTATGTGCTTGATATTGTGAATGGTACACATTTGGAAGACCACCTTAAATGGATTAAATTTTCACGCATAGCATGGCATGGCAATGGTTTTTATTACAGCCGCTACGATGCCCCTGAGGGGTCTGAGCTTTCTGTTAAAAATGAATACCATAAAGTCTATTACCATAAAATCGGCACACCGCAACATGAAGACATCCTTATTTTTGAAAACAAAGAGTACCCCCTAAGAAATTTTTCTGCTTTTGTTACCAAAGACGAGTCTTTTTTATGTATTTACGAGTCGGAAACCACACAGGGTAACAGCCTGTATGTTAAAAATCTCAACGTGCCAAATGCAGATTTTGTAAAAGTGGCAGATGGCTTTGAATACAATCATTCAGTTGTTGGTGAAATAGATGGAAAGTTATTGCTCTACACCAACAGGAATGCCCCAATGTACAAACTGGTATTGGTTGACCCGGAAAAACCCGACATGAAGTACTGGAATGAAATAATTCCTGAAAAAGATTATGTTTTAAGGAGTGCATCACTGGCAGGCGACAAAATAATAGTTCATTACCTCAAAGATGCTTCAAGCCATGCTTATATTTACAATTATGAAGGCAGGCAAGAAGGACAAATAAACTTGCCGGGTATAGGTACATTAAGCAGCTTGAGCACCAGGAAAGAAGATAACGAAGTGTTTTATGCTTTTACATCATTTACATTTCCAACAACCATCTATCGCTTCGACATGACAAGCAAAGAGTCATCTGTTTACAAATCTCCTGACATTGACTTTAACCCTGAGCAGTATGTGGTAAAGCAGGTTTTTTATGAAAGTAAAGATGGCACCAAAATACCTATGTTTATAGTTCATAAAAAAAACATTAAGTATGATGGCAACAACCCTACGCTTCTGTATGGTTATGGCGGTTTTAACGTTAGCGTGTTACCAAGCTTTAACGTTAGTCGTTTACCTTTCTTAGAAAATGGAGGCATATATGTTTCTGCCAATATCAGAGGCGGCGGTGAATATGGCAAAAAGTGGCATGAAGCAGGTACCAAATTACAGAAACAAAATGTCTTTGATGATTTCATAGCCGCCGCCGAATACCTCATAGATCACCAATACACTTCGCCTGAAAAACTGGCTATACAAGGCGGGTCGAATGGGGGCTTGCTAGTAGCCGCCTGTGCTAACCAGCGCCCTGAGCTTTTTAAAGTAGCTCTGCCTGCTGTTGGTGTAATGGACATGCTGCGCTTTCACAAATTTACCATAGGGTGGGCATGGACAGGTGACTATGGCTCCAGTGAAGACTCAACGGAGTTTCATTACCTGCTGGGGTACTCCCCTCTACACAATATCAAAGAAGGGGTAAACTATCCGGCCACTTTGGTAACCACTGCCGACCACGACGACAGGGTGGTGCCGGCTCACTCTTTTAAATATATAGCTGCGCTTCAGGCCAAACACAAAGGCGACAACCCTGTGCTCATTCGTATAGAAACACAAGCCGGACATGGAGCAGGCAAACCAACAGAAAAAATCATTGAACAAGCAACTGATGTCTGGGCTTTTACCTTTTATAATTTAGGTATTGAACCCATTTATAATTGGTAATGTAAGTTTTATTAATTGGCGTTATTCTCTAAGCTATCAAGCGATTTTCGGTATAAAGCCCTGTATTTTTTGTCTTTACGTAAGTGCCTTGTAATTGCTTCGAACATTAAAAGAATAGATGCTGCCTCGCTGATGGCTACTTTTTTTCTTTTTATCAAAAATATAATATCTTTAAAAAAAGCCCTTTTCTCCTTATCGCCTGCAATAAGGTGTGTGTATAACAATATAAAAGTTGTACGAATTTTTTGCATCTTAGTGACAGCTCTGTTATTCTTTTCTCTCGAAAAATAACCCTTTTCAAGCATTCTGATGGTTCTTTTTCTTATCTGCGCATAAGAATACAAGTAATCTGTTGTTTCTAAAAATTTATCAAACAGTGTTTTGTTATCAAAATTTTTATACTTGATTACAGGATAAACACCCACAAAGAAATGCTTTTCGAGGTTCTTAAGAAGGCGGCCTTCTTTTTCGAGGCGTTTGTACAAGTCCATGCCGCTGGTAGTGCCAAGCAAGCTTAGTGTGAATACAGGCAATGATGATTGCTCTATAAATGACTTGAATATTTCAAAGTCTTCTAACGTATCCTGGTCAAAGCCAATAATGAAAGAGGCATAAACGTGAATGCCAAACTTCTGAATTTTTTCAATAATGTTGTTATAGTCCTGAGGTTTATTTTGGTGCTTTTGCGACTGTTGCAAGCTATCAGCTTTAAGCGATTCAAAACCTATGATAACATAATTGCAGCCGGCTTCCGACATTTCTCTAAGAAGCTCCTCATCATCAGCAACATCCACACTGCTTTGGCACATCCAGTTGATTTGAAGCGGTTTGAGCGCCTGGCACATGGCTTTAGCGTATTTCTTGTTAATGGTAAAGTTTTCGTCAACAAACAGGATGTTCTTTCGGGGTAGTTGCTTGATTTCATTAACAACATCATCTATTTGGCGCCTGCGCACATTTCTTCCGAACAAGTGTGTTGTCAGACAAAATTCACACATAAAAGGGCAGCCTCTTGATGCCTGAATATTTACCGATTGCATTTTATTCGTTGGAACAAGATCCCACCGTGGTACAACAGAAGTACTGTAATCTACAAATCCTTCATTTTTGTAAACAGATTGCAAGTTGTCATTTTCGAAGTCTTTGAGGAGTCTGGGCCAACTGTTTTCAGCTTCCCCAACAACAATGGCATCAGCATGTTCTAAGCCTTCTTCTACACTGAAACTGGGATAGGGGCCGCCCAGCACTACTTTTGCACCCATTGCACGGTACTTGTCTGCCAAATCATAGCCACGCTGAGAGTTGGATGTTATCAGAGTAATACCGACAATATCAGGCTTAAAGCTCTTGGGAGCCGCTGCAATATCCTCATCAACTATACGGACTTTATAATGGGCAGGCGTTAAAGCAGCCAAAAGAGGTAATGCCAGAGGCACACTATTCGTACGCTTACCCATCAGCCGGGCTATCTCAATTTGTGTGGAATAATGATTAAGCTTTTGCCTGGGTTTTATTAAAAGTAAGTTGAGTTTGGTTTTTTTCATTTGACACTTTCATTATATATCATTTAACGTTATACCTGTTATTTGCGTGAGTGATGCAAATGTACCACATACTTATTATTAAAATAGGGCATATCAAAAAATGATGCAATATCGTATAAATCATATTTAACATTATCATTAAGCATATCAAGCTCTTTTTTAATGTCTCCACCTTTCAAATATAACACCCCATTTTTAAGGGCATTTTTATGCTTATGACTTAGCAGGCCGGAAGTCAACGACCAAAAGGCAGGTAATAAAGTCACAGCTCTGCTAACCACAAAATCGTATGTCCCCTTAACATTTTCAGCACGGCATGCGGCTGTAGCTACATTTTTAAGCTTAAGGTTCTGTACCACATGGTCCACCACTTTTATTTTTTTGTTGATAGAATCTACCAAATACCAGCGACACTGAGGAAAAAGTATGGCTAAAGGAATACCCGGAAAGCCACCCCCTGTCCCGATATCTATTATTTTACTGTGCTTCTCAAAAGAGAGCACTTTAGCAATAGAAAGGCTATGTAACACATGATGAACATACAAATTATCAATATCCTTGCGCGAAATGACATTGATCTTTTCATTCCATGATTTATACAGTGCATATAGCATACTGAACTGCTCGTATTGCCTGGACGATAATTCAGGAAAGTAAGCCTCTATTTGTTGCATAATGGTTTTTTTCAATATCTATAGCCATGGGTTGGCTTTGTTTTTTTTATACCAATTATCAGCCCCATCACTTATTATGTAATTAATTCACAAAAATACTTTTTTTGCATCAGTAAAAATGAAAGGCTTTATTTTTTCTGCAACAAATTAAGTTTTACCTATTTTTGTCAAAAAAATAAAAAAACTTCAGCTTATGCAAAAAGAATTACACTTACGAATTAAAAGTATCACACTGGTATGTTTTATTGTTTTCACAATTAGCTTAGCCGTCAAATCTCAGGAGCTCCCTGCCGGATTTGCACCCGGCGAAGAGTTACTGATGCCGGATTACCTTAACAACATTAAGGGTAAAGGTATAACAACGCCACCACAAGGTTCTGTACGATCTATGGCTGAGTGGGAGGAAGTTCGTGCGCTTGTCATTACTTGGCGCAGTTATCAAACTGTTTTAAGAGAAATTGTAAGGCATGCTCAGGACGAATGTATGGTACTTATTACAACGACTGACTCTAATCAGGTAAAAACATTCCTGACAAGCGGCGGCGTCCCTTTAAATAATGTCCGCTTTTTACACGAACCTTCCAATAGTGTATGGATACGTGACTATGCAGGTAATTCGGTGTACCGTAACGATGTTGACTCCATGATTTTAGTAGATTGGATTTATAACAGACCCCGCCCCTACGACAATGTAATGCCTGCTGCACATGCCGCCTATTTTAATGTGCCCCTTTACCAAACCACTCAACATCCATACGATCTTGTTCATACCGGAGGTAATTATATGAGTGATGGCTTTGGAACCGCTTTTTCTGAAATGCTGGTTATGGACGAAAACCCCGGAAAAACCGAAGCTGAAGTAGATTCTATTATGAAATGGTTTATGGGTATTAAGCGCTATATTAAAGTTCCAAACCTTTTATACGACAATATTAACCATATTGACATGCACATGAAGCTTCTTAATGAGGAAACTTTACTGGTTGGAGAGTTTCCCACTGGGATATCGGATGGCCCTCAAATAGAAGCTAATCTATTATACATTTTAAACAATTACCCTTCTGTTTTTGGGACGCCTTATAAGGTTGTGCGTATTCCTATGCCACCAAGTCCCTCAGGTCATTACCCTGGAGTGCCCTTTGGCAATGCTTATTACAGAACCTATACCAACTCTGTTATTGTTAATAATACAGTTCTGGTACCCACCTATTACGAAGCCTACGACACTACAGCATTACGGATATACAGAGAAGCCATGCCCGGCTATAATATTGTAGGCATCAATGCCAATCAGACTATTTCTGCCAGTGGCGCCATACACTGCATCACTCATACTATAGGCATTGAAAATCCATTACTCATAAGCCACCAGCAGCTTAATGATACCTATACTGCCGCCGATTACGAAGTTAATGCCCGTATCCAACATACAAAAGGCATTCAAAGTGCTGAAGTATTCTTCCGCACTGACACACTTGCCCCCTTTCAAAGCATTAGCATGATTTTAACAGATGCCGCAAACCATATCTGGTCAGCATATCTGCCGGGGCAAACAACAACAACTAAAATGTATTACTACATCAAGGCTACCGCTAACAACGGAAAAATACAGAAAAGACCCATGCCGGCTCCTGCGGGCTGCTTTAGCTTCAATATCGAACCTTTAGATGCCAGCCTTAATGAAAAATACGTGCATCATCATATTGAAGACATATTCCCTAATCCGGCATCTGCAATAACTTGTGTCAGGCTTTTTTTAGCAGCAGAGACTTATGGACACCTATCAATCTACAATATTTTAGGACAGCAAGTTGAAAACTTACACCAGGGTCACTTTAAAAAAGGCGGCAGCCATTATTTTTTCGATGCTTCACGTTTGAGTAGCGGCCTATACCATGTGGTGCTGCAAACACAAAATAGTGTTCAGGTGAAAAAAGTAATTGTACGGTAATATGGCTAAAATAAAAAAAGGTGACATCATCGAGGGTGTAGAAATTATTGATCTGGCTGCCGATGGTAAAGCAGTGGGTAAAAAAAACAGCATGGTCATTTTTGTCAACACTTGTGTGCCCGGCGACGTAGCTGATGTATTAGTAACTAAAGTAAGGCGCAGCTATCTGGAAGGCAGGCCACACTCATTTATCCGCACATCTCCCAATCGTGTTGAAGCACCATGTAAGCATTTTGGCGTATGCGGTGGTTGCAAATGGCAGCATTTGTCATATGAAAAGCAACTTTACTTTAAACAAAAACAGCTTACAGATAATATGGAGCGTATAGCAAAAACCAGCTTTTTAAAAATGGAACATATTATTCCGGCGCCCAACACTTACTACTATCGCAATAAGCTTGAGTTTACTTTCACTAACAAAAGATGGCTGACACATGAAGAACTTGAAAGCCCCTATATAAAAGAGATGAGAGGACTCGGGTTCCATGTTCCCGGTCTCTTTAGCAAAGTTGTGGATATAGAAAAATGCCTCCTGCAAGCCGAGCCTTCTAATGCTATCAGGCTCTCTGTAAAAGAGTTTGCCGTTAATAATGACTATCCATTTTTTGATATAAAAAATCAACAAGGACTGCTCAGAAATATTATAATACGCACCTCCAATACAGGCGGCGTAATGGTAATCATTATATTTTACGAAGATTGCCCCGAAAAACGCACTGCTTTATTCAAACATCTGGAAATGAAGCATCCGGAGATTACGGATTTAATGTATGTGATTAACTCCAAAAAAAATGACAGCATTCACGATCTCGAAGTACAACCATTCAAAGGTTCTGGTTTTATTATTGAAAAAATGGATCATCTGCAATTTAAAATTGGGCCAAAATCATTTTTTCAAACAAATTCATTACAAGCCTACACCCTATATCATCTGGTTAAAGACTACGCTGGTCTGACAGGAGGAGAAACGCTTTACGATTTATACACGGGGACAGGCACCATAGCACTTTTTATGGCAAATATGGCAGCTAAAGTAATAGGCATCGAATATGTGCCCGAAGCTATAGAAAATGCCAAGGATAATGCACGCCTTAACCATATTGAAAACACTACTTTTATTTGTGGTGTTATGGAAAAGATTCTTAATAAAGAGCTGATACAGCTATATGGCAAGCCGGATGTTGTCATCACTGATCCACCACGTGCCGGAATGCATAAGGCCGTAATTGACCAACTCCTGGTGCTAAAACCCTCTAAAATTGTTTATGTAAGCTGTAACCCTGCGACCCAAGCCAGAGATATCGAAATGTTTTCCGAAAAATATCAGCTACACAAAATACAAGCGGTTGATATGTTTCCAAACACCTCTCACGTAGAAAGTATTGCATTACTGAAGCTTAAATAATAGCAGAATAATACTATTAACACGCTACTCGTATTCAAAAGAGAATATCAAAGCTTCTGTTTGGAACACATAGTCGCGCTTATCGTAACGTGGTGCGTAAACAAAACCATCAAGCGTTATGACCCTTTGGTTTGCTTCATCTACGAAAGTATAATTGATAAAAGGACCGCCCATAAAATCGCCATGTAAATCCCACAAGCCTCTGGTTTCTATAGCATAATGACCTTTGAAGTCTATTTCTTGGAATTGTGGCAACACCACTTTTTGCGAAACCTGCATATAAGAACCCTCACGTGGCCCGGGCACATACAGCTTTGTCATAATATCACGTAACTCAATGATGCGGTCGGGTTCAAAAACCAGCGTATCGGTATAAGGTATGGTGTAAATAAGAAAGCCTATACTGGTTTCTTCCGTTTCGCGCCTCACCCAGAAGAAATCATCTTTCATTTTAGCTATAAAATATCCCTTCGGCACGACTAAGCTAAAGCCAAAATGCTCCCTAATACGACGCCCAATACTCTCATCCTCATCTCTTTTAAAGGCCCGTTTCATGCGTTCCCTTTCATTTTCAAGGTAAAACCCGGCTATTTGACTATGGTAATGTCCGAACTTTTCCAGAAAACTGTTAATATCGGGTGCCTTTATTTTCACGACAACTTGTGGTTGCGCCCATACATTTTTTCGAACTTCTATGTCAGGCTGATGCTCGGGCTTAATATCAGCAATAAAAATGTTACGGTGCGACTCAAACATTTTCGTAAAAGCCCGCTCTTCTATGTGTGCCAAATTGAACATGGGTTCTTGTTGTGGCAATCCAAAAAATTCACCTCCAAAAGTGCGCCGGATGCTATCACCTACAATATCATTCCAATGCTGCCTATCTACTATGCACAAAATCTCGCCTGTGCGCCCCGATGACGCCTTAATACCTTCAGATTCAATTGTACATGATTGAAAACAAAAAGCTAAAACCAAAACTGATGAAAGAAACTTTAATAAATTCATGTCGTATTTTTTAGGTTATTTCTTATATCAACGCAAATATAACAAATCTATTTTAAAGCTTTAAATCAGAAAGTAATTTGCTACTACATGTCTGAATTGCACACCATCTTCGGAAATACTTAATAAACCTTTTGCTTTGTTGATAGTATAATGCAGGACAGCCTTTCAAATGGAAAAAGTTTTTCAACTCTACCTTTCAACACTTTTTTAAAGCAATACCTTCAAAATTGTGCTTGATTTTTTGTAGGTTTGCTGAAAATTTAACGTTAATTATGTGTGAGCCCATCCTTAGTAGGCTTTTTATATTTTTTTCTAACGCATAATTCAGGATTAACTTCTCTAAAATGAAACACAAGAAACCGCCATCAGAATTAGAAGCCATTATTTTTGACTGGGGCGACACACTGATGTATGATTACAAAGACAAAGAAGGCCCAATGTGTACATGGGACTCTGTTAAAGTGATTGAAGGTGTAACTGAATGTTTGGCACACTTATCAAAAAAATACAAACTTTTTGTCGGTTCAAACTCTGGCTATTCTGACACGGAAATGCTTATAAAAGCATTATCCAGAGGCGGCATCAATACTTTTTTTAGCGGTTTTTTTGCATCTAAAGATATGCCTTACGAAAAACCCGACCCCCGATTCTTTAAATACATTCTGGAGAAAACAGCCTACACACCATCAAAAGTAGCTATGTGTGGTAACGACTACGAGAAAGATATAGTTGCAGCCAAAAAAGCAGGCCTATATACTCTTTTTTATTACAACAAACCATTGAAAACACCATACCCCGCAGCCGATATCATCTTTGATGATTTCTATACATTAACTAAAGTGTTCGAATGGTAAACCCCCATGAACGACAGAAATGCAACAAACCTCAAACCATGTCGTTATTTAAATGAAAATAATATTTGATTCTAAACTAAATATGTGTTACAAACTACTGCTACTATCCGTATTACTCCTTTTATGTCATACCAAAATAAAAGCACAAGGCATCGTTATTAATGAATTTATGGCATCCAATGCTACATCCATTGCTGACCAGGATGGTGATTTTGAGGACTGGATAGAGCTTTACAATACGGGCATTACAACAATTAACCTTAAAGGATATTGGCTGTCGGACAACATAAACCAGCCCGACCGTTGGATATTTCCGGAAGTAGAACTGGCGCCTGATAGTTTTTTACTAATCTTCGCATCGGGTAAAGACAGAACAACAGGACCGGAATTACATACCAACTTTAGAATAAGTATAGCAGGCGAACCCCTGCTGCTTTCCGATTCTACCGGCTTTATTATTGATGCCATTGCTCCTGTAACATTGACTACCGACAACTCATACGGGCGTTTGCCCGACGGCGCCAATCATTTTGTGTTCTTTGACGGCAGTACTCCGGGCAGTTCAAATAATAATCAAGACACAATACCTTTATTAAATGACAGCATTATTTTTACACAACAACAAGGGTTTTACACTGATTCATTTTACCTCAAAATCAGCAATAAGGACAGCCTTGCGACAATACGCTATACAATAGACGGCAGCGAACCTACACCCCAGTCCCCTGTTTTCCCCGATTCACTTCTCATAGACGACAGGACTATTGATCCAAATAACATATCCACCATCAGAACTAACCCCAAAACAAGTCCCTCCTACTACAACTGGAAACCCCCGGATACCAATGTTTTTAAGGCTCACACATTAAATTTACAATCTTTCTATGCCGATAGTACACCCGCATCTCCTGTCTATACACAAACCTATTGGGTGCATAAAGATATATACAGCAGATATGAACTGCCGCTTATTTCAATTGTTACAGATTCATTGCATCTTTTCGATTATGAAACAGGTATATATGTTCCTGGCTTGCACCACGACTTAGACCCTGTATGGCATTGGGACTGGGGTACTGGCAACTACCACCAGCGGGGGGTCGACTGGGAAAGACCTGCCCGCATTTCTTTCTTTGAAGCTGATGGCGCCCTAGCTTTCGAACAAAATATAGGCCTGCGCATTCATGGTTCAGGTTCACGGGCATTGCCGCAAAAATCGCTTCGCCTGTATGCACGAAACCTTTACGGGAAAAATAACATCCCCTACAAATTTTTCCCTGATAAAAATGTTGACAGTTACCGCAGAATTATTTTACGTAATTCAGGGCAGGATTTTTACCGGACAATGCTTACCGATGCTTTAACCCACCTCATAGCTGCACCAATGAACCTCGAAGTACAATCCGTCAGACCTGCCATTGTTTTTATCAATGGAGAATTCTGGGGCATACACCACATACGCGACAGAATGGATAAATATTATTTAAACTATTGCTGCGATGTTAACCCTGATGCTGTGGATATACTCGAATTTGACGGATTAATTGTTGAAGGTACCAATACCGAATATTTGGAGCTGATAGACTTTATTGAGAATAACGACCTCGAAATTGACAGCAACTATGCATACGTTTCACAATTTATTGATATTGACAACTACATAGATTACAATATTGCCAAAAAATTTATTGCTGTATATGACTGGCCTGGTAATAATGTGAAATTTTGGCGACCACAGCAAGCAGGCGCTAAGTGGCGCTGGTTTTTTTTCGATAACGATATGAGCATGGAAAACAGCGATTTTAACGCTTTGGAGCATGCAACTTGTGAAGATAATAATATCTGGCCTAATCCTGAATGGTCCACTTTTTTGCTTCGGAATTTCTTTAAAAATGAAAAATTTACCCAAAGTTATCTGGAACGATTTGAATACCATTTACTACATACTTTTACCGAAGCACGCATTAATAAACTTTTAGACACTTTGTACTATCAAATAAAACCAATAATGCCAGAACAAATCAGCAGATGGGGCTACCCCTATAGCTATAACTTCTGGCTCAACACCATTGAGGACATACGCAAGTTTGCTGCTAAGCGCCCTTGTTATATGAAAAAACATTTATTCGACTTTTTTAATATCAGTGATAGCACCTATGCTGATTTTATTGACTGTAGCGCTGCTTTTATTGACGACAAAAAGGGATCTGAAAAAACACTCCAAATAAAATTGTTCCCTAATCCTGCCCACAACTATATTCAGGTAGAATTTAAAGAAGTCCTGCCCGAATCAGCTTTGCTAAAAATTTATGATACCACGGGCCGTATCGTTCACGAAAAAAACTGCAAACCATGTGACAATTTGAAAATCATTAACTTGCAGCATTTTTGCAGTGGCCTGTATTTGCTGCAAGTTCATATTAACGATCAATTCTATACAAAAAAATTTATGATACAATAAAAAGGTCGGGGATAATAAGAGAACAAATCAAAATATCATTAAAAAATGACCCCTGGCACTTAGAGAGAGGGGCGTATATGCGTTACAGAGCAGCGAAATATTATAAAACTCAAAAAAAATTTAACTGATACTGGCAAAAAAGTATTTTTTTTCAGAAAAAATATTATCTTTGCACCCCGAATAATATTAATTTACATAATCATGGCAAAGAAAACAAAGGAAGCAAGAGTACAGGTTATTTTGGAGTGTACTGAACATAAACAAAGTGGTATGCCAGGTACCTCAAGATATATCTCAACAAAAAACAGAAAAAATACGCCCGAAAGGTTAGAATTAAAAAAATACAATCCTATTCTTAAAAAAGTAACTACGCATAAAGAAATCAAATAAAGCATAATAATTATGGCAAAGAAAGTTGTTGCAACACTAAAAGCAGGTTCAGGGAAAACCCTAACAAAAGTTATTAAGTTTGTAAAATCAAAAAAAACAGGTTCTTACACTTTCAAAGAGGATATTGTAGCCAGCGAAAATGTGAAAGAATTCTTGACTTCAAAGAACTAGTTTTTTTGTTAAAAAAAAATTATGACCGGATAGGCTGAAATATAAATTCAGCCTATTTTTGTATAAATAAGTTTAAAAATATACGTTATGGGCATTTTAAACATTTTTTCCAAAAACAAGAAAGAAAAACTTGATAAAGGATTAGAAAAAACAAAAACCAGTGTTTTTTCGAAATTGGCCAAAGCTGTAGTAGGCAAATCGAAAGTAGATGCTGAAGTCCTCGATAACCTTGAAGAAATGCTTGTAAGCTCAGATGTTGGCGTTAATACAACTATTAAAATTATTGAACGTATAGAAAAACGCGTAGCACGCGACAAATACCTGGGTACCGAACAACTTAATATAATTCTGAAAGAAGAAATTGCCGCTTTACTTTCGGAAAACAAATCGAAAGATGTTAACAGTTTTGCCTCAGAACTTTCAGCAAAGCCTCATGTTATCATGGTGGTAGGCGTTAACGGCGTAGGTAAAACCACAACCATAGGCAAGTTAGCTGCGCAGTATAAAAAATCAGGAAAAAGTGTGGTCCTTGGCGCAGCCGACACATTCAGGGCGGCAGCTGTTGATCAATTAAAAATTTGGGCTTCGCGTGTGGATGTCCCACTGGTAAGTCAGGGCATGGGAGCAGACCCTGCTTCAGTTGCTTACGACACCTTAAAATCTGCAGTCAATAAGGAAGCAGATATCGTTATTATTGATACGGCAGGGCGTTTGCATAACAAAGTAAACCTTATGAACGAACTGTCGAAGATAAAAAAAGTCATGGCTAAGATCATGCCCGATGCCCCACAGGAAATACTCCTCGTTCTTGATGCTTCAACAGGTCAAAATGCCATTGAACAAGCCCGGCAGTTTATTTCTTTTATTGATGTGAACACCATGGCGCTTACAAAGCTGGACGGCACCGCAAAAGGGGGTGTGGTTATTGGCATATCCGACCAGTTTAAAATTCCGGTTAAATACATTGGTGTTGGCGAAAAAGTGGACGACCTGCAACTATTTGACAAAGAAGCCTTCGTTGACAGCTTGTTCAGCAAAAACAATTAAACCTGCATTACGTACTAGAAAATCTACTACGGCTTAAAACAGTCAACCATATCCGGACTTTGAAACATAAGAAGTTCTGTTTTTTTTATTTCTGTTTACAGACTGGTGTCAGTAACTTTTAATTTATTTTCGGAATGTGCGATTAAGGTAGCAATCAGACTGTCTCCTGTAACATTAACTACTGTGCGACACATATCAAGGATGCGGTCAACGGCAAAAATAAGCGCCACACCTTCGGGATCTACGCCAATAGCAGTAAGTACAACAACCAACATCACAATGCCGGCGCCAGGTACGGCAGCAGATCCTATGGATGCCAAGGTCGCCGTCAGGACAATAGTTAACTGCTGTGCCAAACTCAAGTCAAAGCCAAATGCTTGCGCAATAAATACCGCCGCTATTGCCTGATATAAGCTTGTTCCATCCATATTTATTGTAGCGCCCAAAGGCAATACAAAACCGGACACTTCTTTAGACACGCCAAGATTTTTCTCACAGCACCTCATGGTTACGGGTAATGTAGCTGCACTTGAACTGGTCGAAAAAGCAAGGGTTTGTGCCGGCAAAATACCTCTGAGAAACTTCTTGTAAGTGAGGCGCGTAAAAAAATGCAATATCAGTGGGTATATCAACAAGACTATGATAAACACCCCAATCAGAAATGTCAGCGTGTATAAAAACAAAGCAGTAAAAAGTTCAACAATAGAGTCGCTGCCAAAGTCGGTAATAATAGAAGCCATCAGGGCAAAAACTCCATACGGAGCAAAAAACATAATAAGGTCTATCATCTTTAGTATTACAGCATTAAGCCCATCGAAAAATTTTCTAACATAGGTTGTTTTTTCAGCAGGTAAGAGCACAATACAAATACCAAAAAAAAGTGTAAAAAATATGACCTGCAACATATTCTGATTCTGAGTAGCTGCACCAAAAATATTTTGGGGCACTATATCAACCAGAAACTGCAAAGGGCCTGAGTCCTGAAGTTCAGCAGCTTGTTGCTGCCTCTGTGTAACATCAGAGGCATACATTTCTTTCATCTCATCGCGCTTATCCTCCGAAAAAGCATTTCCCGGCTTTACACTATTAGCTAACAACAGACCCATTGTAACAGCTAAAACAGTTGTACACAAATATGCTATGAGCGTTTTACCACCAATTCGTGACAATTTTCTTATATCATTTAGACTGGCAATACCTTTTACCAGTGATGCAATTATCAGGGGCACAGCAATAAGTTGCAGCATATTCATAAACAAGGTACCAAAAGGGCGTATCCAATTGCCTGTAAAATCGGATAAGCCAATATGTGCTGCAATGACGCCCCACAGCAATCCTAAAGTAAGACCTCCAATAATTTTTAAATGCAATGGTATTTTTTTCATCTGTCACATTTTAGCTTTAAGAGTTGTCGAATTTACAAAATTCATAACAAACACTATAAAAAGATTAAAAAAAATGTATAGATTTGTAATAAAAAAAATGGCTCTCATCAAATCTCTCAACGGTAAAACACCAGTTTTCGGCAATAATTGCTATCTGGCAGAAACTGCTACAATTATCGGTGATGTTATTACCGGTGATTTTTGCAGTATTTGGTTCAATGCAGTAGTACGCGGCGATGTTCATTATATACGCATAGGAAATAAAGTCAATATCCAGGATGGTGCCATTGTGCATTGCACCTATAAAACCGCTCCTACTGTAATTGGCAATAACGTATCTGTTGCACATAATGCAATCATCCACGGCTGCACTATTCATGACAATGTGCTTGTCGGGATGGGAGCCATTATTATGGACAATGCTGTGATAGAAGAAAATGCTGTTATAGCAGCCGGTGCCGTTGTTTTAGAGAACACCGTAGTAGAGTCGGGAAGCATATATGCAGGAACCCCCGCAAAAAAAATCAAAAGTGTGAGCAAAGAGCGCTTTGAAGGAACTGTCAAAAGAATAGCCGACAGCTATATTATGTATGCAGGATGGTATAAGAAACCATAAGTGGATTTACGACATTATTTTTTTTTATCATAATTTACATTAATCATTAAAAACATCATCAAATGAAAACACATGCTTTAATTTTGATAGTATTGGTCCTTTGTGTAAATGCAAGTAAAAGTCAAAACCCTCAAATATTATGGTGGTATGATGTAAATGACCGTTGTGTAGGGCAAACAGCGATGGCAGACCTGAATAATAATGGTTATAAGGATTTTGTTTTTGGCTGTTACCGCAACGACAGTATGGTTTATGCTCTGAGTGGCGCTGATGGCAGCTTGCTTTGGCAATACAATACCAGCGGCTGGCAAGAGGGCTGTAACGATGCAGCACCCTTAATATACGACATAGACGGGAATGGGCATAAAGATGTTTTTATTGCATCATCGTGTCATGCTGTGGCCTATCTTTTTGATGGTGCAACCGGAGCCGTAAAATGGCAAACGAATACTGCCGGCAGAGGGAGTGACTCCCCGCCTGTAATTGCTGATATAGACGGAGATGGAGCGCTCGAAATAATTTTCGGGCAAATGGGTGGATGGGTTATGTGTCTTAACGCCCACGATTGACAAATAAAATGGAATTTTGCCGTTGATACAGACTCCTGGATTCAAACAGCCCCCACGCTTGTGGACCTTACAGGCAATGGAAAACTTGATTTTGTTGTAGCAACCTGGCATTTTAATAACGACAGCAATAAAGTGTATGCTTTCAAAGGCGAGGATCAGAGCTTGCTATGGTCACTTCCCATTCAAAGACATACCTATCACGGTACCGCTGTCGCAGACCTTAATAAAAACGGCGAACCTGAACTCATCATTGGGGATTACAGCGGAAGACTGTACGTCATCAATGGCCGCACCGGCGCTCTTTTATGGACTTATGATGCCGGAGGCTATATTGGTGCTCCGGCAGTAGTAGGAGATATCACCAACGACGGCAACTGTGAAATAATATTTACGGCCGGCTATAATGTAGTTGCCCTGAAAAATGATGGCAGCCTGCTATGGCAATATACATTACCCAACTTTCAACAAGCTTTCAGAGGGGTTGTTCTTTCAGATATTGACAACGATGGCGTACCTGATGTTATTCTCGGCGCCAGTAAAGGCGACCTTATTGCGCTTAAAGGCTCCAATGGACAGCTCATGTGGTCATTAGACCTTGCACAACATTATGGCGACACCTTTTCAATAAGTACGGCACCGGTTATTGGCGATTTTAATAACAATGGTTTTTTAGATGCTTTTGTTGTTGGAGGCAAAACACGTTACCCGAATTTTCAAAATAACTATGGACGGGCGTATGCTGTACAAATTGGGTCAGGAAGCGGCCCGGATTGGCCTATGTTTCAGTTTGATGTATTCAGGAGAAGTAGCTTCTGCCTGCCTTATTCAACAAATGTCAGTAACAAAGAAAAAAAGAATTGTAAGCTTTTTAATGTATTTCCAAACCCTGCAACAACCGGACAAACGCTCCAGCTTGCTTTTTACGAAGCCCCTTCCAGTCATAAAGTTGCAATTTATGATATGACCGGCAGGCGTATTTATGAAAATGAAACATCAGCATCCTTGCTAAATGTTGAACTTAATGTCTCACCAGCCGTTTATTTCGTTAAGGTAATCAGCAAAAATAAAAGTGAATCCAAGAAAATTGTTATTCATTAATAAATTGCATAACCTGAATTCATTTTCATTTTTTTTTGTTTGCCATCTTTTATAAAAAAAATATATTTGCCAAAAAAAACATGAAAATATTAATGGTATGCATGGGTAACATCTGCCGTTCACCAATGGCGGAAGGAATCATGAAAGATGTTTTAAAAGGAAGTAAGCAAAATATTTTGATAGATTCAGCAGGGACTTTAGACTATCATGCAGGAGAAACTCCTGATGTCAGAGCTGTTAAAAAAGCCAAAGAGCACGGCATTGACATATCCTCGCAAAGAGCCCGGGCTTTTACAGTGGAAGATTTCGATAATTTTGACCGTATTTACGTGATGGATCAAAATAACTATCAGGAAATTATTAAAAAAGCGCGGTCTGAAGCAGATAAAACCAAAGTAAGCATGATAATGAACGAGGTTTACCCCGGCGAAAACATTGACGTACCCGACCCTTACTACGGAGGCATACAGGGATTTGAAGATGTTTTTCAAATGCTAAAAAAGGCCTGCACCACTATCGCCGAAGAACTATAGGGTGACCCCTACTTTCCCGGCAAAAACACCAAGATTTTTCTCTAATAATAATCTATGTATAGCTATAGCTTTGCTAACCTGCTCAGGTTAAAGTCTGGGAAAAAACAGCTGTGATGGCAGATTACACCTGCATAATATCTTTTTCCTTAGCCTCAAGAACCTTATCTGCTTTTTCAATATAGCTGTTGGTCAGCTTTTGAATGTCATCTATTAGTTTTTTTGTAATATCTTCCGCCAGGCCATCTTTTTCAAGATTTTTCGCAAAATCGTTAGCATCTCTTCTGATGTTACGGATGCGAATTTTAATATTCTCTACTTCTGCTTTTACATTCTTTACCAACTCCTTACGACGTTCTTCCGTTAAAGGTGGTACAGGTATTCGGATAATAGTGCCGTCGTTGATAGGGTTAAATCCTAAATTGGCAAGCTGTATAGCCTTTTCGATGGGTCCCAGCATGCCTTTTTCCCAAGGCTGCACAACAATGAGCTTGGCATCCGGCGTGTGTATATTTGACACCTGATTGAGCGGTGTCATTGTGCCATAATAATCCACTTTAACACTGTCGAGCATCTGAGGCGTAGCCTTGCCTGCTCTTATTTTTTGCAGCTCTTTAGTCAAAAAAGCCAAAGCTTCTTCCATCTGCGTTTTGGCATCATCTAAACATAATTCTACTTCTTCCATAGCTAGTTTTTTTTACAAAAATAAAAAAAATAAAAAAAAGGTTCCCCGCTTTTTTAAAAAAAATAATCGCCGATTATAAAAAAAACGGTTAACTAAGTCTGAATCTATAAACCATATATGGTTATGGCTATCCGTTTCATAAAAATTGTAAACTGTTTCGTTTTTTTTACTATAATTGTCAGCAAAAATATTGTATCACTATAATTAAATTTTTATTAAATTATGAAAAAACATTGTGTTATTTTAAGTCTTATTGCTTTATTTGCCTGGGCCTCCTGTGGGCATGAAACAGAAACAGATAATCCGTTATTAATGGAATTCGACACCCCTTTCGGTGCACCTCCTTTTGATCTTATCAAAACGGAGCACTATCTTCCTGCCTACAAAGAAGCTATGAAGCAGCACCTTGAAGAAATTGAAGCTATAGTTAATAACCCCGAGGAAGCAGATTTTGAGAATACCATAGTAGCTTATGATAAGTCTGGCAAACTATTAAGAAAAATAAACCCCATATTTTGGGGTTTGCAAAGTGCTGAAACTACACCCGAACTACAAGAGCTTGCTCAGAGCATATCAAGTAAACTGACACAACACAGCAATAGCATCAGATTTAATCAGGATTTATTCAAAAAAGTTCAAGCAGTACACGATAATATTGACAATTTTGATCTCGACCGCGAACAAAGAATTCTGGTTGAAAAAATATATCAAGATTTTGCGCGTAATGGTGCAGCGCTACCGGAAGCACAAAGAAAAGAACTTGAAAAAATTAACGAACGTATCTCCGCAATTTCTTTACAGCTGAGAGAAAACCTCCTTGCTGAAAATAACAACTTTACAATTGTACTAGAAACTGAAGAAGAGCTGGCAGGCCTGCCACAAAATGTTATTTCAGCTGCTGCCGAAGAAGCTATTCAAAGAGATATGGAGGGCAAATTTGTTTTTACACTTGCCAACCCCAGTAGAATTCCTTTTTTACAATTTTCCGAACACAGGGACCTGCGCGAAAAAATGTTGATGGCCTATGTTAACCGGGGCGATAACAACAATGAATACGACAATAAAGAGCTCTTTATTGAACTGATGATGCTACGTCAACAAATGTCTGAGATACTTGGCTTTGAAAACTATGCTGCTTACTTTACGGATATTCAAATGGCAGAAAATCCAGAAAACGTTTACGAATTCCTGTACCGTGTTTGGGTGCCTACCCTTGCTAAAGCCAAAGAAGAGCGCGACATGCTTCAGGCTATTATGAACAGAACTTACGAAGATGAAGAACTAAAAGCATGGGACTGGTGGTACTACGCTGAAATACTTCGAAAAGAAGCATACGACCTTGATGAAGAACTTATCAAGCCTTATTTTACAATTGACAATGTAAAAAAAGGCAATTTTATTCTGGCAGAAAAGCTTTTTGGTATCTCTTTTGAAGCACGCCCCGAAGTCCCTGTTTATCACGAAGAGGTAGAAGCTTATGAAGTGATTGATAAAGATGGCTCATCTTTGGGCATACTTTACATTGACCCGCATCCACGAATCGGTAAAAGAAGCGGTGCCTGGTGCGGCACTTACAGAAGCGGCTCCTACGTAGATGGTGAAAGAATCAACCCTATCGTCACTATTGTTATGAATTTTACCAGACCAACAGCCGGAAAGCCTGCCATGCTTAGCTGGGACGAAACCACGACATACTTCCATGAGTTTGGCCACGCCTTGCACAACTTTTTTGCTGAAGGCCGTTATAATCGGACCAGCAGAAGCGTCCCAAGAGACTTTGTGGAGCTCCCCTCACAAATACTCGAAAATTTTGCCGCCGAACCTAAGCTGCTTAAAAAGTACGCACTGCATTATCAGACTAATGAGCCCATACCTCAGAATCTTATCGATAAAATTAATGCCAGCAGCCTTTTCAATCAAGGATTTATACAGGGCGAATATCTGGCTGCCGCTATTCTTGACATGGATTGGCATACTTCTAAAATAACACCCGATACTGATGTCAACGCGTTTGAAAATGAAAGTATGCAAAGGATAGGGCTGATAGACGAAATTATTCCACGCTACAGAACAACAAACTTTCAACATATTTTCGGACCCGGCTATGCTGCCGGCTATTACGTTTACAGATGGGCAGGCGTCCTCGATGCCGATACCTTTATGGCTTTTAAAGAATCTGGCGATCTATTCAATCAGGAACTGGCCCAAAAATTCAGAAAGTATATCCTGGCAGGTAACGCCAAATGGGAAGGCATGGAAGCTTATAAGAAGTTCAGAGGTCAGGAACCTGATATTACCTATTTCCTCGAAAGAAGTGGCTTAAATTAATTAGTAATTATCGCACGTCTATAATTTAACAACCAGCACAATGAAAAAATTAATTGCTTTTTTAATGAGTATGACAATCATTTTTATGATGTCGAACTGTTCAACCACTAAAGACGATAAAATGACAGACAATCCTTTGCTAATAGAGTTTAATATACCATTTGGTGCACCCCCGTTCGACTTGATAAATGCCGAACATTTTGAGCCTGCTTATGAAGTCGCTATGCAAAAACACCTTGATGAAATTGATGCTATAGCAAACAATAAAGAAGCTCCGAGTTTTGAAAACACCATTTTGGCTTATGACAATGCTGGTCGCCTGTTACGCAGAATTAATCCAATATTCAGCGGCCTGAGGGGTGCAGAAACTACACCGGAACTACAAGAAGCCGCCCAAAAAATAATTCCGGTGCTTACCTCTCACTATAATGAAATAAGGTTTAATGAAGCTCTATTCAGCCGCATTCAAAAAGTGCATCAAAACATGAGCCTTATGGATTACGACCTTGAACAAACCAGGCTTATTGAAAAAATATATAATGACTTTGCAAGAAATGGTGCTGCCTTGCCCGAAGAACAAAGAGAAAGGCTCAAAGTGCTTAATGAAAAAATTTCTGCAACAGCACTAAAGCTTACAGAGAACCTTTTGGCCGAAAACAACAACTTTATTCTTGTTATTGACAATGAAAAAGACCTGGCCGGCTTACCTGACGACGTCATTTCGGCTGCTGCCGAAGAAGCTGCTTCAAGAGATATGAACAACAAATGGGTTTTTACATTAGCAAAACCAAGCTGGACTCCTTTTCTACAATATGCCGAAAACAGAGAGCTCCGTAAAAAACTACTCAAAGCCTATGTGAACAGAGGCGAAAATGACAATGAATATGACAATAAAGCTCTTTTTGTTGAATTAATGGTTTTACGTCAGGAGATGTCGGAAATGTTGGGTTATAATAACTTTGGCGAATATTTTACAGCCATACAGATGGCCGAACATCCCGACAATGTGTATGATTTTTTGTACAGTGTTTGGGAACCTGCACTTAACAGAGCTAAAAGTGAAAGAGATCAAATGCAGAAAATCATGGATCGTGAAGAACCCGGGCAAAAATTAAAAGCATGGGACTGGTGGTATTATGCGGAACTATTAAGAAAAGAAAAATACGATCTTAATGAAGACCAAATCAGGCCATATTTCTCACTTGACAACGTGAAAATGGGCAACTTTATACTTTCTAATAAACTTTTTGGTATAACCTATGAACCCCGCCCGGAGGTCCCTGTGTATCATGAAGAAGTTGAGGTTTATGAGGTTATTGATTATGATGGAAGCTCGCTAGGCTTACTATACATTGATGCTCACCCACGCCCCGGTAAAAGAAGCGGTGCCTGGTGTGGCGTGTACAGAACAGCATACTACGATGAAGATGGTCAAAAAGTAAATCCAATAGTAAATATTGTGATGAATTTTACAAGACCTACAGGCGACAGGCCTTCACTATTAAGCTGGGACGAGACTACCACCTACTTCCACGAGTTTGGCCATGCCTTGCACAATTTCTTTGCAGATGGCAGGTACAACAGAACGCGACGTGACGTGCCAAGAGATTTCGTAGAACTCCCCTCCCAGATACTCGAAAACTTTGCCGCCGAAACCGAACTGCTAAAAAAATATGCCCTGCATTATCAAACTAAAGAACCTATACCCAACGAATTAATTGAGCGTATAAACAATGCCGCTCATTTTAACCAGGGCTTTATCAACACAGAGTATCTTGCTGCAGCTATCCTTGATATGGACTGGCATACACTTGAAATCGACCCCGGCACTTGTGTCAACGAGTTTGAGGCAATGGTTTTTGAACGCATCGGCCTTATTGATGAAATCTACCCACGATACAGAACAACAAACTTTGCCCACTTATTCACCTACGATTATGCTGCCGGTTATTATGTGTACAGATGGGCCGGCGTCCTTGATGCCGACGCATTTATGGCCTTTAAAAAATCTGGCGACCTTTTCAACAGAGAGTTGGCCAACAAATTCCGAAAATATATCCTGGCAGGCAATGCGCGATGGGAAGGCATGGATGCCTATAAAAATTTCAGAGGGCAAGAACCAGATATCAATTACTTCCTTGAAAGAAGTGGTTTAAAATAATCAAACATAAAAAACAAACTCCGATAATACCATTGTGGATGCATCTGCAATGGTATTATTTTTCGCAAGCATAAAGAACTATTTGATATGCACCAATGGCTGAACAAGAAAAAGCTTTCAAAAAACAGAGCCACCTATCTGGCTTTTTTTGCCATTATTATAATACCATCATACACCTACCTCTTTGCCACAAAAGAATCTCCTTTTGATTACACTATGAGCATGATTGGTAATAAACTGGGCTACCGGATTAATTTCATCATATGGGGTTTGGTTACAGGCCTTTTGCTAAGCTTTTATATAGTTCGGTTGTACGTTCTTAAGTCATTCAAAAATAGGAAAGCTCGTAAATTGCTACGCTGGTCTCTGGTTTTTCTTGTGCTTACCGTTGGCATACCCGCTTTGGAACATTTACCTATTTTAAAAAAATTACATGCTGTAGCAGCCGTGGCTTTTGCATTATCTCTTATAGCTTCATTATATCTTTTTATTCGACATCTGGAAGCTGATAACAAAAAGGTTTCAACACGGTCACTACTTATGCTCTACGCTGTTGCAGGAGGCTCTGTACTTTTATTCTTTCTATTTGGTAATACAGGTGTTTTTGAAATTTTCTTTTTTGCTTCTCTTTCGATTTTCCTATGGTTACTTAATTCATGGCTTAAGAAATTCGAACTTTTTGAAAACTAATACCATAAAGCAATAAAAAACAGCTATCTTGCCTTTGCTTTTTCAGATCACTTTGAGCATTTTTGTTCTAAATTAAAAGCATGAATAGTACAGGGTAATACGACATTTTTTTGTATTTTCGCTTTTTAATAACCCAATTTAAGTTCAAACATAAAACAAAAAAACCTATGTCAATATCAGTAAAAGGAGTAAGCAAGCTATATGAAACACAAAAGGCCTTAAATAATGTTTCATTTGAGATAAAATCAGGAGAAATCGTGGGTTTTTTAGGTCCAAACGGTGCAGGAAAAACCACCATGATGAAAATACTAACATGCTTTATACCACCATCTGAGGGTGAGGCATGGGTATGCGGATTCAATATCTTTGAATACCCGATAAAAATCAGAAAACGTATCGGTTATTTGCCCGAAAACAACCCCCTATACCTCGACATGTACGTAAAAGAGTATCTCAGCTTTATTGCAGGGATTCACAACCTAGGCAAACAAAGCAAAGACAGCATTAAGAATATTATTCATAAAACCGGTTTAGAGAAAGAGCAACACAAAAAAATCGGGGCCTTATCAAAAGGTTACCGTCAGCGTGTCGGCTTATCGCAAGCACTAATACACAACCCTGATGTTCTTATACTTGATGAACCAACATCAGGGCTCGACCCCAATCAGGTGCTGGAAATAAGAGAACTTATCAAAGAAATTGGCCAAAACAAAACCATCATGCTCTCTACGCATATCATGCGAGAAGTAGAAGCTATTTGCGACAGAGTAATCATTATTGATAATGGGCAAATAGTAGCCGACAAATCCATCAACGAATTGCAACACATTATTAAGCAAAAACAGTATGCCGTTAGTGTTGAGTTTGACAAAGCTATTCCGGAAGGCCAGTTGCGACAAATATCAGCCGTTAAGCATGTTGAATCTACAGGACATAACAAATGGAAAATTGAAGTGGGGTCTGATGCAGACATCAGAAGCGAAATTTTCAACCTCGCCGTCAAAAATAATGCTGTAGTTCTTTCACTGTCTAAAGCAGAACTATCCCTTGAAGAAGTGTTCCAATTTTTGACAAAAAATAAACCCTCATAAGCCATTTTATTTTAACTTTGCAACTTCCGATAAATTAAAAGAATTATTTAACAATTTCTATAAATAGATTATTATGGCTTATTTATTCACATCAGAGTCGGTATCAGAAGGACATCCTGACAAAGTTGCCGACCAAATATCAGACGCTTTATTAGATGCTTTTTTAAAAAAAGACCCTGAATCGAAAGTCGCATGTGAAACACTTGTGACAACGGGTTTGGTAGTATGCAGCGGTGAAGTAAGAACAAATGCTTATATTGACATTCAAAATATTGCAAGAGGTGTTATCAAGCGAATAGGCTACACCAAATCGGACTATAGGTTCGACAGTGAGTCGTGCGGTATCATATCTACCATACATGAACAATCACCGGATATAAATCAGGGTGTGGTCAGAGAAGCCCCTGAAAATCAAGGAGCCGGCGACCAGGGCATGATGTTCGGGTATGCCTCCAACGAAATGGAAAACTATATGCCTATTGCTATAGAATTATCACATGTGCTTCTTCAGGAACTGGCTGCAATAAGGAAAGAAGGTCAGGTAATGACTTATCTACGCCCTGATTCTAAATCGCAAGTTACCATTCAGTATGATAATAATGGTAAAGCCAGCCACATTGAAACTATTGTTGTTTCAACACAGCACGACGATTTTGCCAGCGAAGAAGAAATGCTTCAAGTTATTGAATCAGATATTAAAAAGCATCTTATTCCCAGAGTGTTAAAAGTCAGTACGCTTCCCGAGCATGTTAAAGGTTTATTTAAAAATGGTTACAAACTGTTGGTAAACCCCACTGGAAAATTTGTTATAGGTGGCCCTCATGGCGATACCGGCCTGACCGGTCGTAAAATTATTGTGGATACCTATGGTGGTAAAGGGGCGCATGGTGGTGGTGCATTTTCGGGCAAAGATGCTTCCAAAGTTGACCGTTCGGCCGCTTATGCAGCGCGACACATTGCCAAAAATCTTGTAGCAGCTGGTGTTGCCGATGAAATTCTTATTCAGGTAGCATACGCTATTGGTGTTGCCGACCCCGTTGGTCTTTATGTAAACACTTACGGCTCATGCAAAGTCAAAAACCCTGATGGTTCTACAATGAAAGACTTTGAAATAGCACAAAAAGTAAACAACTTCTTCGATATGCGCCCATATGCTATTGTTAAACGTTATGGCTTTAAAAACCCTATCTACTCACAAACAGCAGCCTATGGTCATTTTGGTCGTGATTCGTTTAAAAAAGAGATTGAAGTTTTTTATCAAAACGATGATACTTTCACTAAGGTTGTTAACGGAGAAAAACGTCACTTTAAGAATGTTGAGTTCTTTGCGTGGGAAAAATTAGATATGGTAGATAAAATTAAAAGTATTTTTAAACTGTAAGTAATCAAACATTATTTTCCCAAAAATGAAAAAAATTAAATCGGCATTAATTTCTGTATATCACAAAGAAGGTCTGGAGTTAATTATAAAGGAGCTGTCGGAAAAGGGCGTGCAGCTTATCTCTACAGGGGGCACCCACGACTACATAAAGGAGTTGGGGTATGAGGTTACCAAAGTTGAGGATATCACAGACTACCCCTCAATACTTGGCGGGCGTGTTAAAACAATACATCCCAAAATTTTCGGAGGTATCTTGTCGCGCCGCCATAAGAAAGAAGATCGTGAACAAATAGCCCATTACACGATTCCTGAGATAGACCTTGTAATTGTCGATTTATATCCTTTTGAAGAGACTGTAGCTAGCGGTGCTTCACAAAAAAATATTATCGAAAAAATTGATATTGGAGGTATTTCACTTATCAGAGCAGCTGCCAAAAATTATAAAGATGTTGTTGTTGTGCCGTCATCGGCATATTATGAGCAATTCCTCACAATTTTTAATAATAAAGGAGGCTGTACAGATCTTACCGACAGGCACTTCTTTGCAGGAGCAGCCTTTAACGTATCATCTCATTACGACACTGCTATTTTCAATTTTTTCAACACAGAATACAAACACAGTACCTTTAAGCAAAGTTTTATTGAAGGCAAGACCTTGCGTTATGGCGAAAACCCACATCAAAAAGGGTTTTACTATGGGAGTTTGACAGAGGTTTTCGAGCAAATCCATGGGAAAGAGATATCATACAACAATCTTCTAGACCTTGATGCCGCCATTAACCTGATAAACGAATTTAAAACCACAACCTTTGCTATCTTAAAGCACAATAATGCCTGTGGCATTGCCAGCCGTAAAGAATTGAGCAAGGCATACGAGGCCGCATTGGCAGGCGACCCGATATCGGCTTTTGGTGGTGTCTTGATAACCAATAAAACAATTGGCCCCCGAACAGCAGAAAAAATCAATAAACTTTTCTTTGAAATTATTGCTGCTCCCGGATTTGAAAAAAAATCTCTCGAAATACTAAAACAGAAAAAAAATAGAGTAATTTTGCATCTTAAGTCAACATGTTTTAAAAACTTGTCCAGCAAAAGTGTTTTAAATGGTGTTTTGGTTCAGGAAAAAGATAATATCACAGAAACAGAAAATGATTTCAAAACAGTAACATTTAAAACACCTCAAAGCAGAGAAATTGAGGACCTTGTTTTTGCAAATAAAATTGTAAAACATACCAAATCAAACGCCATTGTACTGGTAAAAGGTCAGCAGTTGTTAGCATCGGGAACAGGTCAAACATCAAGAGTTGATGCGCTAAAACAGGCTATAGAAAAAGCAAAGGAAAATGGCTTTTCGTTAAGTGGAGCTGTCATGGCATCAGATGCCTTTTTCCCTTTTCCAGACTGTGTAGAGTTGGCTCATCAAGCCGGCATTACAGCAGTTATTCAGCCCGGAGGATCTATTAACGATCAGGCATCGATTGATTATTGCAACAACAGGGGGATGGCTATGGTGATGACGGGTAACAGACATTTTAAACATTAATACTAAATCATAAATACAAATACATATATCTCATGGGACTTTTTTCATTTTTAACCCGAGAAATTGCAATCGACCTGGGTACAGCCAATACAGTTATTATACATAATGATAAAGTAGTAGTGGATGAGCCATCTATTGTAGCTATTGACCGCGCCACACAAAAAATTATTGCCGTAGGTAAAAAAGCCATGTTAATGCATGGCAAAACACATGAAAATATAAAAACAATGAAGCCGCTGCGCGATGGTGTTATTGCTGATTTTCAGGCAGCAGAATACATGATTCGGGAAATGATAAAAATGGTTACACCCAAAAAATCCTTGTTTCCCCCCTCGCTAAAAATGGTGATATGTATTCCTTCAGGCATTACAGAAGTTGAAGAGCGTGCTGTAAGAGATTCTGCCGAACAAGCCGGAGCCAAAGAAGTAAGACTTATTCACGAGCCTATGGCAGCGGCCATTGGTATAGGCATTGATGTGCTTGAACCTACAGGCAATATGGTTATTGATATTGGAGGTGGAACTACTGAAGTAGCTGTTATTGCTTTAGGCGGTATTGTATGTAATAAATCCATTCGTATAGCCGGTGATGACTTCAATAGTGATATTGAAGAGTATATGCGTAAACAGCACAACATCCATATAGGCGAGCGTACTGCAGAAAGAATCAAAATTGAAGCCGGTGCTGCCATGTCAGATATTGAGAACCCTCCTGAAGACTATGCAGTGCATGGACGCGATATGCTTACCGGAATACCAAAAGAAATTACGGTAAACTATAGTGAAATAGCTCACGCTCTTGATAAATCTATTATTAAAATTGAAACAGCAGTACTAAATGCACTGGAGCTGACGCCACCTGAATTGGCTGCTGACATCTATCGTACGGGTATTTATCTGGCTGGTGGTGGCTCTTTGCTTAGAGGTCTTGATAAAAGAATCTCTATCAAAACCAAACTGCCCGTTCATATTGCAGAAGATCCCCTAAGAGCTGTTGCTAGAGGAACCGGCATTGCCCTTAAAAATTTCGATAAGTTTACATTCCTTATCAAATAAGCAAGCATTAATGCTTAAACTTTGTGATTGGCAACATTTTTTCTAATATATTATGCATCAGATTTTTAACTTTATCTGGAAAAATTACGCCTTTTTTCTGTTTATCATATTACAATTTATCTGTTTTACGCTTATAATACAGCACAACAACTACCATAGGGCTGCCTTTATTAATAAAACTAATGACTTTTTCGGTCAACTAACAGAGCAAGTTGATGGTGTTTACAACTATTTTTCATTAGCATCCGTTAACAGAAGTCTTGCAAAAGAAAATGCCCTTTTAAGAGAAAAACAACAAGATGCTTTTTTTATAGCAGACCGCAACTTTATCATAGTTGAAGATACCATATACCAGCAAAAGTATAAATACCGGACAGCTAAAGTTATTAATAACAGCATTCATAAAAGAAGAAATTACATAACCCTGAACAAAGGAAGTCAGCACGGCATAAAAAAAGACATGGGGGTCATTTCAGCTGATGGAATAATTGGTATTATTACAGGCGTCTCGCAAAATTATGCAACGGTAATGTCTGTCTTAAATGCTAACACCAAAATATCAGCTAAAATTAAACGCCTCAACCATATGGGTTCGCTTGTTTGGGATGGTGTAGATTATAGAAAAGCGTCACTCAATGACATTCCACTTCATGTGACACTTGAAAAAGGAGATTCTATTGTTACAAGTGGATTCTCAGCTATTTTTCCTGAAAACATTTTTATTGGTACTATAAATAACTACTCGTTTAAAGAGGCTGACAACTTTTTCACTATAGAAGTTGACCTTGGTGTAGATTTTAATAATTTAAGTTATGTTTATGTAATTGAAAATCTGATGCGACACGAACAACAATATTTGGAAAATCAAACCCTTAAAGAATGATTATTTTCTTTAGATATATTATCAGCTTTGTACTACTTATAAGTGCGCAGGTAGTTGTGCTTAACAACATACAACTATCAGGCTTTATAAACCCGTATGTTTATATATTGTTTATCTTAATTTTACCATTCAATACACCCAAATGGTTGACTTTAATAGCAGGCTTTTTAACGGGTTTAACCATCGACATGTTCGCACATACGCCTGGCATGCATGCTTCAGCATGTGTGCTGATGGCTTTTCTGCGTCCTTATATTCAAGCGTTACTCTCAGGTGTCAGGGATTACGAAGCTGATGCTCAACCCATGATACAGGATATGGGATTACGCTGGTTTTTCACTTATGTTTCTATTCTAACCCTAAGTCATCACAGCCTTTTGTTTTTTGTTGAAGTTTTTCACTTTCGAGAATTATTCGTCACCTTATCACGCATACTGTTAAGCTCTGCGTTTACAATTATCCTCCTTTTAGCAACGCAATATTTTTTCTATAAACCAAAAAAAAATATCATTTCCGGAAAGATATAAAGAAATGGCAAAGTGTCAGCTATGATAGAGAGTGTAGCTTTTTAAAAGCTTTTCCAAGATTCATACTGATATCCCCTGCCAAAAGACTTTCTTCTGAGGCATCTGTTTCTATAGCCAGGTCAGCTGCAAGGCCGTGAATATAGACAGCTGCAAGCGCACTTTGTAAAGGTTCGTATGATTGTGCTAAAAAAGCCAGAACAATTCCCGTGAGCACATCGCCACTTCCTGCTGTAGCCATCCCACTATTTCCGGTACTGTTGAAAAACAAATGCCCTTGAGGTGTACATACACAACTGTGCGCACCTTTAAAGACGACAATACATTTATACTTTTTGCAAAAATCTACCAAAACCTCTAAGCAATCCTCACCATTTTGAAAAGAGCATCCGGAAAGCCTTTCAAACTCTTTCAAGTGAGGTGTTAGAATGGTATGATCGGGCATTTTATCCAAAAACAAAGGTTCGGATGCTAAAATATTCAAAGCATCAGCATCTAATACCATAGGGCATTGTGCTGTATCAATCAGTTGTTCAATCACCTGTGCTGTCTTTTTGTGGGTACCTAAACCCGGGCCGGCGCCAACAGCATCATAGCTGTTTATTTTTGTTAGTTGCGTAATGATTCTTTCGTCAATATCGGTTTCAACCATAGCTTCAGGTACTTTTGTTAACAAAATCTGATAGGCTTCAGCAGGTATATGAGCTGTAAGCAAGCCTGCACCGGCCATCAGGCAAGCTTTTGAGGCCAAAATCGAAGCCCCTGTTTTTCCGTGAGAACCACTGATAAGTAGTGCATGACCATGTTTATTTTTATAGGAAAACTTATCCCTTTTTTTAATAATTTGACTGATATCCGAAATGTCAGTATAATAATTTTGCGTGGGTAAAGTATTTATATAGCCCTTATGCAAACCAATATTCAGCACATGAAAAATACCTGCCTTCGAGCCATAATACGGCAACATAAAAGCTTTTTTAGGACATTCGAAGGTAAGTGTAATATCTGCCTCTACTATAGCGCCATCATTGTTCTTATTGGTATCGCAAAATAAACCTGAAGGTATATCAACAGCAATAATTTTAGCACCGGCCTTGTTAATATGCTTGATTATTTGGGCTGTAAAACCATAAACTGGCTTTGATAAACCCGAGCCAAAAATAGCATCCACCACTACATCAGTTTTTCTTATGACAGGCAAAACATCCGCTTGATTTATTGAAAAAACCTCAACATTCTTCAGCTTTTTTAAACGCATCTCATTAATTGAAAAATCATCTGACTTTTTACTAAAATAAGATAAGATGTACACGCGTACTTTTTTGTTATCTTCTGCAAGCATTCTGGCCAATGCCAAGCCATCACCACCATTGTTGCCTGTCCCACAAAAAATTACAAAATCTTGAGACTTACTCATATAACTTGTTATCCAATTATACAGTGTACGTGATGCCCTCTCCATTAAGTCAATAGAAGCAATGGGTTCATGCTCAATTGTATATTGATCCGCTGCGCGAATTTGTGATGCTGATAATATTTTCATTAAAACTATATTTTTATTTTTTTAATAAATGTTTGCGCCGGCTTATTGCTGTTAAAAGTTAAAAAAGATCTTAAGCTCTTTTACGCACTTAAACAAAGTTACATATTTTTATGAAAGTAGTTATTGAATAGTATGCCGAATGAACAATAAAAATAAAACAATCTTTCGATAAATAAAAAAACGTAAATTTGTATAAAAAAAATGACGTCATGATAAAAAACATTACCATATTTTTCATTATTGCTTGTATTGGCAAATTTACTATGGCCCAGGAAAACTCAAGGCTAAGAATTTCAGTAGCTAAAAAGCAAAACACATCAATCAATGATGAGAGTATTGTTCGCTTTTTGCAAGATGCTACCTACAACTTTGACCCCCCATATGATGCTCCAAAATTTCTTGGTCAGCAAAATTTGCAAATTTGGACAAAGAATTTTGTTGGCACAACAACTTACTCAATCAATTCAGTGCCATTAGTTGAAGCATTTACAGCATTCAAGGTAGGTATCAGAAACAACAGCGTTGACAGTTTGATACTCTGGGCGCATGATTTTGCTACAATTGATGCAAACATACGTATCTATTTGCACGATTTGTTGATTGATTCACTTATAGATTTCCGAAAAAATCACTTGTATGCCTTTCATACTACAGGGATGAATAATGATACACGTTTTCGGTTATATTTTGCAGGATTTACAACATACGCAACTGGTTCATGGAACTACGGACCACCGGATTCTCTTATTTCGGCACGTATAAGTGATGGGGTATTGGATATTTCACCTTATGACACCTTAAAGGCCTTTGATATGGTTATAGAGCCCTGCGCCGCAGTGACTATAGAAAGGGATGGCGTTTTAAATTTAAAAAGACATTTGACTTTGAAATCTGATGAAGTAAGCCTTAACGGGGCCTCCTTTATTGATAAAGGCGAAAGTATAATAGGAGGAGATTTTACCTACGAACAAAATTTTCCTGATTTAACTTCAAGTGGGTGGTATATAGCCATGCCCGTTAGCGATATGCCCTTAACAGCATTTGCTGATGCCGATGCCCTCTATGAATATGATTCACAAAATGCTGCATGGGAGCATGTTACATCGCCTACGCTTGAAGTCGTGCGTGGTTATGTCACCAGGTATTCAGGTCAAACAAAGCTACTGCAAGTTGAAGGTACACCAAACAAGGGAGAACAAGTATATAATAATCTCTACAGAACTCATAATGGCGTCAATAATTATGGATGGAATTTGATTGGGAACCCTTATCCATCAACTTTGCACTGGGACTCTGTTACGGCAACAGCAACCAATCTTACCCATCTCAACAGCGCCATTCATTTTAGAAAAATTAATGATAATATAGCCTCTTATGTCAATGGAGTTGGCATTAATGGTGGCACACCCTATATCCCTCCCATGCAAGCTTTTTGGGTTCAGGTAACACAAGGACAAACACAAGGGACAGTTACTTTGGACACCAATGCCTTGGTACACAACTGTCAACCTTTTTATAAAAAAGCTGACAATAATAAAAAACCGGCTTTACATATCTCGTTAAATAAAGACAACAAGGCTGATGAAACCGCAATAACAATTAATTCTAATGCATCAATGGCTTTTGACATCAACTATGATGCCCAAAAAATGTTTTCTGATAATGATTTTCTACCACAAATATTTAGCATATTAAATAATCAGAAATTTGCCATCAATGCTATCCCTAATCCTCAGGAGCCCATAGTAATTCCCTTAGGATTTCTCGCACATGAGCAAGGACTCTTTGAAATGGTTTTTAGTAGCATGAATGGTTTTTCTACTGATTACAGAGTTTTTCTTGAGGACAGAGAAGAGGACGCATGGTTGGATTTAAAAAATAACAGCAATTACACCTTCAAGTCTGATAAAGGCATGTATCATAACAGGTTTTTGTTACATCTGTTACCCGCATCACTATCAGCTGAAAGCTGTTTTGAAAAACAAAATTCTATCACAGTGCTTTTCCATGACAACATGCTTCATGTCGAAGCCCAAGGGAAAGATAAAATTGGGGATATAATTGTTTTCAATACCAATGGGCAAAAAGTTTTACACAAAAGGATTAATGATTACCGCTTTCAAACAAACACAAACTTTGCCAGTGGGATTTATCTAATCAGCGTATATTCAACAGAAAACGAACTCCTGAAAACAGACAAGCTGTTGAATCAGTAATTTTATGGCGCAAAGCTATGCAAGCAGCAATAAGATGCTGTGAAATATTAATTTATCCTTGAACAATCTTTAACCAACTTTCATGTTTTGCATAACTTCGGTATCGTAATAGCCTTTGTTCAACTTTTTCTTGATTTCACTAAAAACTTCTATGGTGTATTGTACATCTTCAAGGCTATGAGCAGCTGTAGGAATAATGCGTAACATAAGAACGCCTTTGGGAACAACGGGATAGACCACAATAGAGCAGAAAATATTATAGTTTTCTCTTAAATCAACGACAATATTTGTCCCTTGTGCTACAGTACCATTGAAATAAACAGGTGTTACAGGAGACTGCGTTTTACCAATGTCAAAACCATTTTCTTTAAGACCACTCTGCAGTGCTTTGGTAATTTGCCATAACTTTTCTTTATGTTGTGGTTCATTTATCAGCATATCCAGTCTTTTAAGAGCCCCAATAACCATAGGCATGGGTAGTGACTTGGCAAAAATCTGAGAACGCATATTGTATTTAAGAAAATCAATGATTTCTTTTTCAGCGGCTACAAAAGCGCCAATTCCAGCCATACTTTTAGCAAAAGTAGAAAAGAACACGTCAATTTCATCCTGAACACCATAAAACTCGCCTACTCCGGCTCCGGTTTTTCCCATAGTACCAAAGCCGTGAGCATCGTCCACTAACAATCGAAATTTAAACTCTTTTTTCAATGCTGCAATTTCATCAAGTTTGCCTAAATCGCCTGCCATGCCAAAAACCCCTTCGGTAATAACCAACACGCCACCATTTTGTTTTTGAGCAATAGCAACAGCTCTTTCCAGCTGCTTTCTTAAATTTTGCATATCATTATGCGGAAAAACAAATCTTTTGCCAATATGCATCCTTAAGCCATCAAGAATACAAGCATGCGATTCGGAATCATAAACAGCCACATCATTTCTTGTCAGCAATGAATCAATAATTGAAACCATACCTTGATAGCCATAGTTAAGCAAATACGCACTGGGTTTACACACAAATGAAGCCAGATTTTCCTCCAACTCTTTATGGTATTTCGTTTGTCCCGACATCATACGAGCACCCATCGGATAGGCCATACCATATTTGGCAGCCGCTTCGGCGTCAACCTTTCGCACCTCGGGATGATTGGCCAAGCCTAAATAATTGTTTAAACTCCATGTAAGAACCTCTTTACCAAGAAAATTCATACGTGGTGCTATTTCACCTTCAAGTTCGGGAAACATAAAGTAACCTTCCGCTTTTTCCTGATATTTGCCTAAAGGGCCTCTTGTTTTTTTTAACCTATCAAAAATATCTTCCATGTTATCTGTTTTTTTTAATGTTGCTTGTTATTTTATTTTGCAAATGTAATCATTTCGGGTTTTTCTGAAAGTTGTTTTTTTGTTTTAACTTCATTAAGGTGTTTTGCCACGACTTCAGCAATATCCATCACAGCCACTTTATGCCCATGCGTAAAGGCTTTTTTGCACATCGGACAAGCTGTAACCAGCACATCAGGATTCTTCTCAAGTAAAACATTTAAAGCATTATCACGCACCTTAATCTGATGGTCTAAATCTAAAACTGCATTAGACAAGCTGCTGCCACAACACAAACCATTATTTTTTTCACATTTAGAAGTTTTCAAGTTAAGATGTTTTAATACATTTCTGGGAGCATCATAAATCTGTGCATTACGTCCCAGCTCGCAAGGGTCATGATAAACAGCTGTTATGGCTTTCGACTCAAGGCTTATTTTTTTATCATCAATAAGGCTTTCAATAAATTCTGTATGATGCATCAGTGGTATTTGCAAAGCATATTCTTCCTTAAAAGAGACATAGCAAATAGGACAGGATGTAACCAAAAGTTTGGCATTTGCACCATGTATCATTCTTAAATTTTTATGGACAAGATCTTTGGCTTGCTGTACAAAACCCTGCTGCCGTAAAGGACGTCCGCAGCACACCCCTTTTTCTTCATCCATAAACCAATAAGACATCCCTGCAGCCTGGAATATTTTTTTCATTGATATGATTATCCCCGGCGTCAAATGGGTCATGCAACCCGCATAATATATTATATCAACATTAGCATGGTATCCATTCAAATCTACATAATTGTAATACAGCTTACCCGGCATTTCTTTTTTATTACGGTATTGTTGTCTAATCATGGTCAGCTCAATGCCTACAGGACAAGCTTCATGGCACCTTCCGCACATTAAACAGTTGTTAACAACATCCTCTGTTAGCTTATTATAGCGTGCATCTCCAATAAAGTAAGCAGATTGGACATTTTTTTGAGAGGCTGCAAAATCAAGCTGGCATGCATCAATACATATGCCACATTTGGCACAGGCATGCAGTTGAATATTAGTAAATCCTGAATGGTGTTCATTGGTTTTTACACCCCATTTTTTCAGAAATATCATAACAACTTCTGCCGGTATATGCATATACCGTGAAAAAGGCAGCGTAAAAAAGAAAATTGAGAGACTCAGGGAGTATGCCCACCATAAAGGCAGTTCAACAATGCTTGCAAAGTTTTCACTAAACATTTGCGCTACACCTGCTGTCAGGAAACCCCCGTTCTCATACAATGCCGACGAAGAAGCTTCTGCAAAAAGCCTCAGAGGGAAAATACCCCAAAGAGCTACTAAAGCTATACGGTCTATCAAAATGTGCTTTGTGGTTTTTTTCATTCCCACTAAGCGTGAATATATGCGTTTGACAAATGCTATAAGCAATCCTGAAAGCACAATTAAAAGAAAAAAATCCATCAGAAAAGTCATGACAGCAGCATAGGGATAAGGCTCATTAGAAGTAACGAAGAAGTTGAAAAAAATGCTCAGCCACATAGGTTCAAAAAAAGAACCGGCATACAAAACAGACTTTACTTTACCAAAAACAATAAGCATAAACCATCCAAAAGCCAGGCTCATATGCATATAACCCAATACAGGATTCTTACGGTATATCTTAAAATGCAACAGGCTTTCTCTAAAGACTTCAACAATAGCGTATAAAGTTTTCAGACTCAGAAAATTTTGTTTTACAAAAAAATGCTGTTTTCTGTCAAGACCCTTAAGCCACTGTTTTAGCCTGAAAACAATGAGTATTAATAAAAATACAACACCGGCAATAAAAGGTATAACAAAAGGGTGAAACTTCATTTTTTTATACGTGTATAGTTAAGATTATCCAATGCCATTCTCATATTATAAATCAGTGCTCTTGTATTTACGCCTCTGGGACAAACAAGCCTGCATTTACCACAAAGCATACACTTATCAAACTCTTTAGCTAAGCCTTTAAACTGTCCATGCCGAAAAAGCAGATGGTTTTTTCTTAAATTAAAGGGCGTATGATTTCGAGCAGTGCATGAAGCCGTGCATGCTCCACACATCAAACATAATTTAGCTGAAGGAACTTTCGCTGCCACCTTGCGATAAACACCCAAATCAGCAGTATCCATATCTATTATTCTCGACTTTGCTATGTGAAACCCCCAGTTTGTCATTGTTTTAATGTTTTTAGGTAATTTTTTATTTCACCCGCAGCACTTCTTGCATCTGCAACTGCCTCCGGTAAGGTAAGCGGGCGCTTACAAGTACCTGCTAAAAACAATCCTTTATGGCTACTGTAGTTATCTGCCATGTGCAAGCTTAAACTTTTTGCAAAATTATATTCACCGCTAATATTAAGTTGTTGGCCCAGAGCAACAGTGCCCAAAGATGCCTCTATGCCGGTCATAAGGACTAAAATATCAAAAGTAATTTTCATGGGCGTTTGACTTAAAGTATCTTCGCACTTAACGTGCAGGCGTTTGTCAATAGTAGGTGATACTTCTGAAATGCGCCCTCTGATATAATTAACGTTATAAACTTCTTGTGATTTACGATACAACTCCTCATAAAATTGGCCGGCCATACGAATATCCATGTAAAAACAATATATGTCAGCCTCAGGGAGCACTTTTTTAGCTTCAATACTTTGCTTTACAGCATTTATACAACATACACGCGAACAATAATGATTGCCCACTTTTTCGTCGCGGGACCCTACACAATTGAGAAAGGCAATACGTTTAACTTTCTGCCCATGAGGAGACACAATGCTTCCTTTTTGACACATGGCTTCAAATTGAGTTGTAGTTATCACATTGTCATAAATACCATAACCTAACTCCTCTTTATATTTGGGGTCAAAAGATTTAAAACCTGTAGCCAAAAGCAGAGCCGGTGCCATAAATTCTTTCCCACTGCCTGTTTCAACACCCCACTTATCAATGTCACGCTTAATTCTGATGGCTTCCGTGTCATTATGAATACTAATTTTAGGGTGTGTCATTTTATCAATCATAGCTGATCGCACCTCAGATGCATTCTGAAAGTTTGGAAAAAGGCTATGAGCCTGATTGAGATGCCCACAAATATTTTTTTCTTTTTCTAATACAGCCACATCATAGCCGTTATTGGCCAGACTGTATGCTGATTCTAGTCCGGCAGGGCCACCACCTATCACCAATACGTCAACTGCTGTCATATCAAAATCATTTAACACGTAAATTCAAAGGTTTATTAGGACTTCCTATCACCTCATTGTTTTTGCCCCTGTATTTATCAGAAGAGTCAAAAGGTATGCCTATCTTTTCTAATAAAGGTTCTACTTGTACCTGATGAACTTGCAAGCCCAAGTCCCACGGATTATAACCAAGCAGTAATCCAACAAGTTCTTCGTATGTCAGAACCGGAATGCCTCTTTTATCATCATCGTAAGTTATGTCTTCCATCTCGGCTATGGTGTATTGCCACCTATCCATAAACATGGCACAACCCGGACAGTTGGCCAAAATGAAGTCCGGTTTGTAAGGCTTCATAGACTCAAACTTTTTTTTGGTATTGGCTACTGAGTAGCCTCTGTTAGCCATTACCAAGTATTGTCTAAAGCCAAATCCACAACAGTGACGGCGCTCCGGATAATCGACGTTACGACCTCCCCAGGATTTAATCATTCCCGACAATACCTGAGGGAACTCTGCCCCACCCTCTACAATTTTAGGAAATATCTTTGAGTAATGACAGCCTACATGATCAACAACTTGAAGAGGCTCATTTGTTTTGCAATTTACAAGTTGATACTTCATTTTGGCTTTTAAAATTTCTCTGTTTTTATAAATGATATCACTTGGGTGTGCAATATTATCAGGCATTTCAAAAGTCCTTCCTGTAGCGTCTTTTAAAAACTTTTTTGTTTGATTGAGCTTTTCAGGAAAATGCTGCCACATGTCAACCATTTCATTAAGTAAACCAAAAGAAGTCACACAAGAAGGGACGAAATTTTTATAACCCGCTTCCGTCATCAAAGCGAAAAGTCTTGCCACTACGGTCATAGTGGTTTCTATTGGCACGACACCTGAATAATAGCCTATACCTGTACATGTATGCAAATGCTTGTCGTCAATAATGTCTTTATTGAGGAGCTCTCTGGTTATTTTTAAAAAAATATTCTCTGACCCTGGAAAAAAAGATTGCCGAATGCAACTTCTTTCATAATAATAATGATTGTCAGCCACCGCACTTTGATATGTTTTCCAGTAAGTTTTAGTCATGGATTACTTTTGATTTGCACCCACAAATACATGATAAAAAAACTCATCATATTCGAGAGTGTCAGACATATTTTTATTTAATTTTTCTGCTTTATCTCTTGCAAATTTCTCAATAGTTTCAAAAAAACTTTTACCTCCAGTAACCTCAAAAATTCTTCTGATTTCATCGAGGTCTTCATCAGGTATTTTACGCAAAGCACCTGCACCATCTTTATTATAATTAGCTCCTAAACGTTCGCTAACTGACTCTGCATTGTGATAATACCATTCCCAAACAGGTCCTTGTTCAGGATGCAGATGTGGTTTTACGTGCATTAGATGCACACAGTAGCCTGTGTTTATTATGTTATCCCCTACCGTTTTCTTAACAGCATATTGTTGGCACCCTTGTGTTGTTGACGTAAATTTGCCCGTACGCACAGCCAGCTCCCTTAAAACCGCAATAAGCAAGCCGGGAACATTCCCACGCGGACATCGTGTTTTGCAAGACAAACATTGCCCGCAGTTCCAAATAGTTTCCTCTTCTAATAACTTTTCTATTGAACTGTCATTACGGGATAAAAGCACATTACATATATGGCGTGGGTCATAATCGTAGAACTCAGCAGCAGGACATATGGCTGTACAAACACCACAATTCATGCATGCCGACAACCCCTCCTTAAAGCGTATATCCTCACTAATGATACCAAATAAAGATGTGTTCACTTTTCTGATTTGATTGATTCTTTTTTAGACAAATATACCTATTGTGAAAATATATTCAATACTTGTATATACTAAAAATAAATCGTACTTATTGGCTGTTAGAAACGTATTAAACGAAAACAAACTAAGTATTAATACTCAAAAAAAACGTGATTGCTGTCTGTGCATAGTTGAAAGATTTCCTTTTATTTATAACGATTAAAAAATAGTTTTTTCATATTTCATTACAGCAGTGTCTGACTATTATTTTAACGGACAATAGTGATAAATCATCAATTCTGTTTAATTAATTCTATGAAGGCTCGTGTAAAAACTTTATATTTGTAAAAAAGTTTAAAGCATTTAAAACATGACTGCTCTTGATATTAATAACCATACTGATTACGACACACTACATCCTTCCCGAAACAGACATCCGGCTGTTGCAGGGCAATTTTACAGTGGTGATGCCCATACGCTCAAAAAAGAATTAGAAACACTTTTTAATACTGCAACATCAAAACAATTAACAGATATCAGGGCGCTAATAGTACCGCATGCGGGTTATGTTTTTTCAGGAAAAACAGCGGCAAAAGCCTTCAAACAAATTGACACCAACAAAAAGTACCATAATATTTTTATCCTAACATCCAGCCATACCAGTCGCTTTAGCGGAGCCTCTATCTATCATGAAGGACACTACGAAATGCCCATGGGAAAAGTCAAAGTAAACAGGCAATTGGCTAAAAATCTTATTGACAAGCACTCGTGTTTCGATTTTCTGCCAGACGTTCATACCCATGAACACAGTCTTGAAGTACAACTCCCTTTTTTACAATTTATCATGAACGATTACTTTCAAATAGTTCCGGTTGTTATTGGCAGCAATTCCGTTAGTACTATTGAAGATATCGCTCTGGCGCTGGCTCCTTTTTTTAACGACGACAACTTATTCATTGTCAGCACCGACTTTTCGCATTACCCCTCTTATGAAAATGCCCAAAAAGTAGATAAAAAAACCATTAACGCCATATGCTCAAATAGTTCAGAAACTCTGTTAAAAGTATTGGATGAAAATAAAAAAATGGACATCCCTGAACTATCAACGAGTTTATGTGGTTGGTCAGCGGTTTTAACTTTATTGAAAATCACTGAAAAATACCATCCTTTAAAAACATTGTTGCTCGACTATTGTAATTCCGGAGATGCTTTATATGGAGACAAGATACGCGTTGTGGGGTATGCTGCCATTGCTTTCTTTGGTCAAGAAATTAACTCGAAAAAAGATGAGGAAAATGATGACCAGGAATTATTGGACAATGAGGAAAAAAAAACGCTCTTACAAATAGCCCGAAAAACTCTTGAAGAGTCTATCCTATCGAAAAGGCAATACCGTTTAAAAAACACAACCCTAAACGACAAGCTTCATAAGCCTTTGGGTGCTTTTGTCTCACTATATATAAATGATAAGCTGCGTGGGTGTGTGGGGCGTTTTCAGACATCTGTACCCTTATACCAAACCATACAGGATATGGTCATTTCCGCTGCAACAAAAGATACTCGTTTTGACCCGGTTAGAAAGTCTGAGTTAAAAAAAATAACTATTGAAATATCTGTTTTATCAGAACTTAAAAGAATTCAAAGCCCTGATGAACTTATAGTAGGTAAACATGGTATTTTTGTAAAAAAAGGTAAACAATCAGGGACCTACCTCCCTCAAGTTGTAATATCTGAAAACATGACAGCTACAGACTTTATTGAACACTGTGCGCAATACAAAGCAGGACTTAACCCCGGCGAATGGCACCATGCGGAATTATACACTTATACGGCTTGTGTTTTTAGTGAAAATATGCTTTCTCAGTAAATAACTTTTTTTTATGAAAAATCCAATCCCTTTCTGTTTAAGTCTTTTTATAGCCTTACTGATTGCTTGCGACAAAGACAGACCCTTGATTGACTGTGAAAATCCAGATTATTCAAACTGTATAACCATAGAACCCTTTTTCGGATTTCTTGACGTTCACTTAACATTTAACGATGAAAATACGGCCATCCCCCTTACCATTTACCTGGGCAAACCCGAGCATGATGTGGTGTTCTTTTACGATACTATAAGAACAAGCCAAACCATTACTTACGAGCTCAATGCTGACACATACTATTCTGCTAAAGCAGAATACCGCAAGGGAAATAAAGTTATTCATGCTTATGACGGAGGGTTTATGGAAAAAAAATCTTTTAAAGTTTGCGACTCAATTTGTTGGGTAGTCGTTGATTTGGATTTCGACTTGAAGATTGACTAAAAAGACCCAAAACCTACTGAGAAGTAATCTTGAAAAAAAATGTCAAAAATAATATGAAAGAAAAAGTAAAAATTAACCTGGTGTGGCTGCGCCGCGACCTGCGACTTTATGACAATATGGCTTTGTATCATGCTTTAAAGCATAAAGCAAACGTACAACTTATTTTTATTTTTGACAGCTACATCCTATCCGATTTAGAAGCTGATGATAAACGCTTAAACTTTATTTATCAAGTTCTTGTAAAAATTCAAAAAAGTTTAGCAAAATATAATGCATCCCTATGTATTAAGAAGGGAAAGCCTCTAGAAGTTTTTAAAAATTTATCTGAAAAATACACCATTGAAAACATATACTGTAACCATGACTATGAACCCTACGCTCTAAAACGTGACGAAACTGTAAAAGAGTTTGCAAAAAGCCATGATATAGGTTTTCATAGTTTTAAAGATCAGGTTATTTTTGAAAAGAACGATATTGTAAAGCCTGACGGTCTAGCTTACACAGTTTTTACACCATATGCCAAAAAATGGTTAAAGCAGTTGGCACAAACACCCATAAAATCAGTAAACTGTACCCCTTTATTTAGCAATTTATACAAAAGTAATGACTTTGACTTCCCTGAGGCTCAATCCATAGGCATAAAAAAAGCAAGCTTTAACTACCCGGAACCGGTTTTAAATAAAGATGTTATTAAAAATTACAATCTTTTTCGTGACTATCCGGCAATGGAAGGCACCAGCCGCCTGGGCATACATTTTCGCTTTGGCAGCATTAGTATTCGCGAAGCTGTTATATTTGCACAAAAACACAGTCCGGTCTGGCTTAATGAGTTAATATGGCGGGAGTTCTTTATGATGATTCTTTTCCACTACCCTTATGTGGTTGATCAGCCGTTTAAAAAGAAATACAATAAATTGCCATGGCTGTATGATGATATATTATTTGAAAAATGGACCAAAGGTGAAACAGGATACCCATTAGTAGATGCCGGTATGCGTGAGCTCGTTGCTACAGGATTTATGCATAATAGAGTACGAATGGTAACGGCTTCCTTTTTGACGAAACATTTGTTGCACGACTGGCGTTTAGGGGAAGCTTTTTTTGCCAAACACCTACTCGACTATGAACTGTCATCCAATAATGGCAACTGGCAATGGGCTGCCGGAACAGGCTGTGATGCCATGCCCTATTTTCGTATTTTCAATCCTATGCAACAAGCAAAAAAGTTTGACAAAAAACATACCTACATATCCAAATGGGTTCCTGAGTTTAATTCAAATACATACGCAAAAGCTGTCATTGAACACAAATATGCTCGAGAAAGAGCCATTAAAACATTTACCTCAATACAATAATTAAAAAAAACGCCAGCTCTTCTTGAGTAGTAAGTGGTTTTTCTTTCATATCTTTGTATGTTTTTAATCTAAAAATTATGCAATCATTATATAAAACATTATCAGCAATAGTAATTGTTTGGCTTATGGTGTCAGGGAATATACTGACAGCAGATGCAAAAACAAGAATAATGACATCCGGCAGTGAAGCAAACCGTTTAGAAGTTGCACACAGCTCTTATCATAAAACAGCCCTGAAACATAATTTAGGCGCTATTTCTTTGGAGGCCATACAGACATCATTAGATACTTTTTATCAGGTTGAAATAAACGGTTATGCTAAAAGCTATGACATAGGAAGAGCCCAGCTACCCACCAAAAATGAATTGATAGAAATGCCACATGGCGCTGAGGCAAAAATCGTTATTAACAACTATGATTACGAAGACTTTGATTTATCAGATTTTGGAATCATGCATCAGTTGATGCCATCGCAGCCTTCATATTCCAAAAGCGAAAACCTTAACACTGTTACCTTTAAATATGATGCTAACTATTATAAAACAGATTATTTTTTTCAAGAACCCTTAATATCAATAGAGCCCATAGGTATTTTGAGAGGCGTTCGTGTAGCCCATCTAAAAATTGCACCATTAGCCTACAACCCTGCACGTAATACACTAAGGGTTTACAAAAATATTTGCTTTCATATAATATATGAAAACCCACAGATAGCTAAAACCATTGACATAAAGGAAAAGTATTACAGCCCGATGTTTGATGCAGTTCATGGGCAACTAATCAATTATCAGGCACCTCCACAAAAAGGCTATTTGTCAACTTACCCAATCACCTATGTTATAGTATCCGACCCCATGTTTCAAAGTGCATTACAAACTTTTATTGATTGGAAAACAAAAAAAGGTTTTAATGTGATTGAGGCTTACACCAATAATCCCCAAGTGGGTCAAAGCACAACCAGCATCAAAAGCTATTTACAATCCCTTTATCAGTCGGCAACACCTGCAAATCCGGCACCTTCTTACGTTTTGTTTGTTGGTGATGTGGCTCAAATTCCGGCCTTTAGCGGAACTACCGGAATACATGTGACAGACCTATACTACTGCGAATATGACGGAGGCAATGACTATTTACCAGATGTTTACTACGGCCGTTTTTCTGCCAATAATCTTTCCGAGCTGCTACCTCAAATTGAAAAAACACTAAACTATGAACAATATACAATGTCGCATCAGTCATTTTTAGACACAGTTGTTCTGGTTGCCGGTGTCGATTCACATTGGTCAACAGTACATGCAAACGGACAAATTAATTATGCGGTTGATCATTACTTTAATGCTGCACAACAGATTTATGCACATGCCTATTTCTATCCGGCCTCAATAAATGCAGGCTCACAAATGAGGCAAAATATTTTTCGTGGTGTCGGCTTTGCAAACTATACGGCACACTGCTTTGCCAACGGGTGGGACAACCCATCATTTAACGTATCGCACATAAATCAAATGGCCGAAGGAAAATACGGACTTATTATCAGCAATTGCTGTTTGCCTAATAGATTCAATGACCCCGAATGTTTTGGCGAAGCTTTATTAAGAGCTGCCAACAAAGGCGCCATAGGGCATGTTGGCGCTTCTAATAATACGTACTGGGATGAAGATTACTGGTGGTCAGTAGGATACACCTCATCCATTATTCAAAATCCAACTTATCAGGGTACAGGTTTGGGCGCTTATGACAGACTTTTCAATCTACATGGGGAACCCTTTGGCGAGAGATTCGTTGCCAATGGTCAAATCAATTATGCAGGAAACTTAGCAGTTGAAAGCAGCAACAGTAACAGGAAAAAATACTATTGGGAGGTGTACCATCTCATGGGCGATCCTTCTGTCATGACTTATTTTAGCCAACCACAACCATTACAAGTTAATTATCAAAACGCTGTTTTTATCGGTGAAAGCCAACTTGTCATTAACACAGAGCCTTATGCCTACGCAGCCCTATCGCATAACAGCAACCTGCTCAGTGCGGCCCTTGCAGATAGCAACGGTGTGGCTGTATTGCATTTCACCCCATTTATGGCACCGGATACTGCAGATATTGTGGTTACTAAACAGAACCGCATACCATACCAAGGCGAACTGCATATCGTTGATCTGCAACACCAGCATGATGTAGCACTTGTACAAATACTTGAACCTCAAAAAAACTACCAATGTACCGGTTTACAAATTTCACCTCAGGTTGTTTTCAGAAGCTTTGGATTAACAACACTCAACAGCCTTCAAATAAATTACAAACTCAATAACGGCAGTCTGCAAACACAGCAATGGACCGGTACACTAAACACCCTTGAATCAGACACGGTATATTTGCCCTCTTTTACTTTATTTCAGGGCTATCATGATATTATTGTTTACACATCGCAACCCAACCAGCAGGCAGATGACAATCCCCTAAATGACACATTAAAATTATCTTTTATTGTTGATGATAAACCCGTAAGTGCATTTTTTAGCACCACTGATTCTGTTTTTTGTAATGCCCCAGCCAGCGTTTCTTTTATTAATCAAAGTCTTAATGCGCATTCTTATTACTGGGATTTTGACGATGGCGAAAGTTCTTCTCTTGTCCAGCCTTCACATACTTTCAAAAAACTAGGGACCTATAACGTAACACTTATCGCTGATGCAGGCATTTGCGGTCACGACACCTTTAAACTTCCGTATAACATAAGAGTTGGGCTTGAACCACCCATTGCTTTCGATGCATATAGCTGTAGCCCCGACTCATTACCCCTCATTGCTGATGGTTACGACAATTTGCACTGGTTTGCATCAACTTACGATTCACTACCGATATTTATCGGGGATACTTTTATTACGCCCGTGATTGACACCACAACAACATACTATGTACAAGGCTTGGTAAACAATCAGGTGCAACATGTTGGCAAGTATGATAACACCGGAAGTGGCGGCTTTTTTGGCAGCAATTTACATTGGCACTATTTAATTTTTAACTGCTACGAACCCACCATTTTAAAATCTGTAAAAGTATATGCCAATAATGCAGGTACGCGTACCATATTGCTGCGCGATGCTTATGAAAATATTATTGACTCAGTAGATGTCTTTATACCTCAGGGTGAAAGCCGCATACAGTTAAATTTTGACATACCTGTTGGTAATGACTTGCAGCTGGTGGGGGCAGGCAATGTTTCTTTATACCGAAATGATAATAACGCTGCAACATATCCGTACGAACTACATGGACTGATAACTATAACAGAGTCGAGTGCTTCATTAGCGCCTTACAATATCCAGGGTAATTACTATTATTTTTACAACTGGGAGGTTAGAAAAAAAGACTGTAAGAGTATATTCAAGCCTGTAACTGCTTATGTTTTGGATACGCCTCAAAGCCAGTTTTCCTACCAAAAATCATCCTATGCGGTTACTTTTACAAACACATCATCATATGCTATCAACTGCTTGTGGGATTTTGGTGATGGAAACTTCAGTACAGCACATAGCCCTACACATTATTACAATGGTCCGGGCAATTATGATGTATGGCTTTATATTGATAATATTTGCGGTCTGGATTCTTCCAAAAAAACTATAGAACTTCAAGGTCTGCCTCCTGAAGTTCATTTTACCGCCAACTCTACCAATATCGTAACAGGCGATACCGTTAAATTTTCTGACCTTTCCCTTTTTCAACCTCATACTTGGCATTGGATTTTTGAGGAAGGCTCACCTCCAGTTTCATATGTACAAAACCCTGAAGTGGTTTACCATAACCCCGGTATATTCTATGTCACACTTATTGCAGATAATGATTATGGGTCGGGCTATGCACATAAAAACCAATATGTTTATGTACAAACAACATCTCTTGATGAAAAAAAACCGAACACATTTGTCCATATTTACCCCAATCCTTTAAAAGAAAAAAAACTACATATTTCATTTAACATAAATGCCGACATAGCTCATATAGATATCTTCAACACTTATGGTGCTCGTATCAAATCATTTTATGTCAAAAAACATGAATCCTCCCAAACCTTAAAACTTCATGATTTACCCTCGGGGATTTACTTTTTAAGATTTTCTGACACTGAACAGGTACAGAATTTTAAATTCATTATCCCTTAGAATCTATTGAGAAAAAATCATTATCATCATCAAAAATATATGCAAAAGCGTAAATTTGTACAAAATTAAAAACTTATTATAAAATCCACATAACAACAATTGATAAATGAAACAGTACCTTGATTTGATGACACACGTATTGGAAAATGGCATAAAAAAAGAAGACCGAACAGGTACAGGCACACTAAGTATTTTTGGTTACCAAATGCGTTTTGACCTACAAATGGGATTCCCTTTATTGACAACTAAGAAGTTGCACCTCAAATCAATAATTCACGAGCTGTTATGGTTTTTAAAAGGCGATACAAACATCAAATATTTAAAAGAAAACGGCGTGAGTATATGGGATGAGTGGGCTGACACCAATGGTGATTTAGGACCCGTTTATGGAAAGCAGTGGCGTTCGTGGGAAGGCAAGAATAAAAGCTACGACCAAATTTCATTACTCATCAAACAAATTATCAATAATCCTGATTCACGCAGACATATGGTTTGTGCCTGGAATGTTGCTGAAATAGAAGAAATGGCTTTGCCTCCCTGTCACATACTATTTCAGTTCTATGTAGCAAATGGCACCCTGTCTTGTCAGCTTTACCAACGCAGTGCCGACATTTTTCTTGGCGTACCTTTCAACATAGCATCTTATGCTTTGTTTACCATGATGATTGCTCAGGTTTGCAAGCTCAAACCCGGCTATTTTATACACACCTTTGGTGATGCCCACCTTTATTTAAACCATTTGGAACAGGCAAAAACTCAGCTAAAAAGAGAGGTAAGGCAATTACCAAAGATGATTATTAACCCCGATGTTAACAGTATTTTTGATTTCAAGTATGATGACTTTAGGCTTGTGGATTACCACCCCCATCCACACATCAAAGCTAAAGTGGCTGTTTGATTTTTAATTGACTATGTGTTTTTAAGCATTTCCTTAAATGTCTTCTCGCTAATTACCGGAATATTTAAGGCTTTGGCTTTTTCTAATTTATGGGGACCGGGCTTTTCACCGGCTATCAGATAATTTGTTTTTGAAGAGAGTGAACTGACATTTTTACCGCCATAACTTTCAATAAGAGATTTCATCTCATCGCGCGTTACAGAAAAGATACCGCTTATCACAAAAGATTTATCAGACAAAGCATCACCGGAACGTTTTTGTTCATTCTCTTTAATACAAAAATTCAAACCATGACTTTTAAGCTCCTCAACAATCTTAAGATTCTGAGGATTTGAAAAATAGGAGATTACACTCTGTGCAATTGCTACGCCAATATCGTCAACAGCTATCAGCATATCGTAAGATGCCTCTATTATGTTGTCAATACTTTTAAAATGCAGGACCAGCTTTTTGGCTACAGTTTCGCCCACATAGCGTATCCCCAATGCATAGAGAACACATTCAAACGGCTTTTCTTTAGATTGTGCTACCCCTTTTAGAATATTTTGAACCGTTTTATCATGAAATTTAATAATGCGCTTTTTACCACTATTACTATCAATAATAACATTTTCGAGGCCGTACAATTGCTCATAAGTTAAAAAATACAAATCGGAAAAGTTGCCTATAAGCCCTTTACTGTATAATAGGTCAATTTTGCCCTCACCAAGACTTTGAATATTCATGGCTTTACGACTGATAAAGTGTTCGATTTTCCCTTTGATCTGGGGTGGGCAACCGTTCTCATTAGGGCAGTAATGCAAGGCTTCGCCCTCTTTTTTAACAAGATAAGTCTGACATTCAGGACATTTTTCGGGAAAACTGACTGCCTTGCTGTTTAAAGTTCTTTTTTCAATATCAACACCTATGATTTTCGGAATTATTTCACCACCTTTTTCAACAAAAACATAGTCATCCTCATGCAGTTGAAGTTTTTGCATAAACTCAGCATTATGTAATGTTGCACGTCTGACAGTAGTCCCTGAAAGCTGAACAGGAGCCATATTAGCAACAGGAGTAACTGCGCCTGTACGACCTACCTGAAAAACAACTGAGATGAGCCTTGTTGAAACTTCTGCCGCCTTAAATTTGTATGATATTGCCCAACGTGGTGATTTGGAAGTGTAGCCAAGCTGTTTTTGCTGCGCATAATCATTAAGTTTTATCACCACACCATCAATGTCAAAGGGAAGGTCAATCCTTTTAGTATCCCAGTAATTAATGTAATCAAAAACAGCATCAAGGCTTTTACATTTAACCATAAAGTCCGACACTTTGAAACCCCAAAATCGCAACTGCCGCATATTATCGTAATGGTTGTTGTGAGGTAAGGAGTCACCTATCATGACATAAAAAAAACAATCGAGGTGACGCTTTGCAACTACTGAAGAATCTTGCAGTTTAAGACTTCCGGCAGCAGCATTTCGGGGGTTTGCAAAAGGCGTTTCATTTTTGGCACTCTTAATGTCATTAAGTTTTTCAAATCCTTTTCGTGGCATAAAGATTTCGCCACGCACCTCAAATGTTTCAGGGATATCAGCAGCAGTTATCTTTAATGGTATGCTTTTTATGGTTTTAACGTTGTTTGTAACATCGTCACCTGCCACACCGTCGCCTCTTGTAACAGCCTTTTCAAACACACCATTTGCATAAGTAACACTGATGGCCACACCATCAAACTTTAACTCACATACATATTCAAACTCAGCGTTCAGATTCTTTTGAACACGCTTATCAAAAGCTTTTAACTCCTCTTTCGAATAGGTGTTTCCCAAGGACAGCATGGGGTATTTGTGTTGAACTGTTTTAAAGTTCTTCGTAATTTGCCCCCCTACCCTTTGAGAAGGCGAATGAGCATCGTAAAACTGGGGAAATTTTTTTTCAAGTTGTATCAACTCTTCCATGAGTTTATCAAACTCATAGTCGCTAATATCCGGTTGTGCTAAAACATAGTATTTATAGTTATGGTCATTGATTTCACGCCTTAGCCAATGGATTCTTTTATTTGCAGCAGCTTCATCCATACAATAAAACAATAAGATTTACCAAAGCTTCAGAGGTCAACAAAAAAAATGACACCCCTATAATCCAATAATCATGATATGAAGATCACGTGGATTTATACACATAACAGGAATCTGGGCTGTGTTGAAAAGTATTTGTTCGTCCCACTTACCAAGCACAAAGCTGGGTAAAATTCTATCAGGATTTGTCATTATGACGATTAGATCAGCTTCGACATTTTCGGCATAGTTGATTAGATACTTTGCCAAATGACCACCTTTTTCTTCTTGCTGATGTTCAACAAAAGCGATACTGTTTTTTTCAAAAACAGATTTTATTTGTGCTACATTTCTATTGATCTTGTTGCTGATAAATTCATCTTTTTCATTTGGATAGAAAATATGAACCGTACTATTAAAAATCTGAGCAATATAAACAGCCCATTTTATTTTTTGCTTAGATTCTGATGTTTCATCAATGTTGATGACAATATTTTTATAACCTTCTCTGGGGCTCTTTTTCTGAACAACTATAAAAGGCACCTTAGATTTCGTTATAACTTTCATGGCATAGCTGCCAGTTAGGTGCTGAAAACCTTTCTTACCATGTGTCCCCATTACAACAAACCTGGCATTCATTAATTCTGCTGCATTAGCTATATCAGAAAATATGCTACCTTCTTTAGAAGTACATTCGATCGGCACTTGAGTTTGTGCAGCGTACTTTTCCTTAATATTTTCGAGCTTTTCGTTTATCGATTCCTTTTCAGAAAGTTTAATATCTTTTTCTAACACATGGAATAAACATACCGGTAATTCAAGTGTTTTAGCCATATCTATGGCATGTTTGACAGCAGCATCAGCTACTTCTGAAAAATCGTAAGGCACTAGTAAGATTTCTTTTCTTGGATTCATGTTTTTGTTTTGTTAATTATGGTTAATATATTTTTCTATGTTCGATTTATTTTTAGACAAATATCTATATTTTTTCTTTCACTTGCAATTTTTTTTTCAAAATTTAACAAAAAAACTGCATCTCATTTTGAAGTAAAAAAATCACGTCAAAAATACTCGAGCTTACTTTTTGATTTTTAACTCTTTACCAATCTGATAAGCATCCCCTACTTTTTCTCCAATCTTACGATACTCTCTGGCACCACCAATATATATAAGCGGATTGACAGCTTCTATATCAAAAGATGTATAATCAGCGGTGTCTTTAAGTTTGTCAGAATCCATATACACCTCTAATATTTTTCCAACAAAATGATGCGTAGCCCCTACCTTAGAAGAAGAAACCAAAAGACACTCAAAATTTAGCGGGCATTCTTTAATAATCGGAGAAGCAATATGCTTAGAAGCCAGAGGCGTTAAACCGGTAGCTGCAAATTTATCGACATCCTTACCTGAAGTGATGCCACAAAAATCGGCTTCTTTCATGATGCCAACATGGGCAATATTAACAGTAAAATGTTTGTTATTTAGTATTTCAGCTCCTGAAAAGCCTTTAGAGCCAACAGAAATACCCAGGGTTGGCGGCTTGCTGGTAAGTAAGCTTACCCATGCCACAGTAACAATATTAGCTTTTTCAAAAGTGCCTGTTACAATGAGGCCTGTAGGTAAAGGAAACAAAATTTTTTGTGGTCCAAATGAAGTTTTCATAAGTATATATTAGTTATTATTTACAGTTTATTTTGCCGTTGCATTTCAAAATAATTTTTGACTTCTCTGTGCATTACCGGCGACAACAGAAGTAATGCTATGAGGTTGGGTATAGTCATAAACGTAATAACCATATCAACAAAGTTCCATACCAAATCAATGCCCCAAACAGCTCCAAAGAATACAAAAAGACAGTACAAGTAGTAATAGGGCTTTATGGCTTTATCGCCGGCCAGATATTGTGCAGCGCGTGTGCCATAGTAAGACCATGAAATGATGGTTGAAAAAGCAAACAACAGCAGGCTTATGGTTATAAAATGATTGGTAATCCAACCCAGTCCAATTTTATCAAAACCTGTTTCAAAGCCTAATAGCGTCATTCCAACACCCTCTATGCCCGACTGCCAAGCGCCTGTAACAATTATCACCAAAGCTGTGAGGGTGCAGATAAATATCGTATCAATAAAGGGTTCTAAAGATGATACCAGGCCTTCTCTCATGGGGTACTCTGTTTTAGCGGCTGCATGTGCCATAGCCGCCGACCCTTGCCCGGCCTCATTGGAAAACAGCCCCCTTTGGATACCAAAAATAAGTGTCATAATAAAGGCACTGCCGAGAAAGCCCCCTGCGGCAGCTGTCCCTGTAAAAGCATTGCTGACAATAAAAACAAAAGTGGCGGGAATTTCTTTGTAAAAAAGTGCCAGAACTACAAGTGCACACAAAAGGTACAACAAAGCCATAAAGGGTACCAGCCGTGATGTTACTTCTGCTATCCTTTTAAGGCCTCCGATAACAATAACTAATACAAGCAGGGCTATTGCCAAGCCGGAAAAAGAATGGGATATCCCGTAAGTACTATGCAATGCATCTGTCATAGAGTTCGACTGTGCCATATTGCCCGTACCGAGAGAGCACAGCACAGCAGCGACACTGAATACGATGGCCAGTATTTTGGCAAACTTCCCTAACATAGGCTTAAGACCAATTTCCATATAGTACATTGGCCCCCCAGAAACGGTGCCATCAGGATTTATTTTACGAAACTTTTGAGCTAGCGTACATTCAACCAATTTTAACATCATTCCGAAAAAACCTGTAACCCACATCCAAAAAATGGCGCCGGGCCCGCCAAAGTTAATAGCCAATGCCACGCCTACTATATTACCTACACCTACCGTTGCCGACAAAGCCGTTGTTAAGGCTTTGAAGTGATTGATATCACCCGTTTCCGTTTTTTTGGAATACCTGCCTCTTAATATATTAAAAGAGTGCCTAAAACTCGTAATCTGCAAAAACTTCAAACGAATTGTAAAGTAAATGCCCGTTGGAAGAAGCAATGCCAGTATCAGATAACCCCCGACATATTCATTGTAAAGGCTGATAACATGATTAAGAAGGTCTAAAAATTTTTCCATATTTAAAAAATTAATTATTTAAACAGGCCCAAACCGTTTAGAAAAACTATGGCAATAGCTATAGGTGCCAAAAACTTAATAATGAATACATAAAGAGTAAACAACTGTGTTTTTAAAACACCGTTGTTCGATATTTCGGTCTTTGTTTTGTTGAGTGGGTAAAACCAGCCCATAAACAAGACAATAAGAAGCCCACCTAAAGGCAGGAGAATATTTGCTGCGAGAAAGTCAAGAATATCGAAAAAAGTCAAACCTAAAAAGAGGTATTCGCTAAGCCGCCCAAAAGAAAGGGTAGAAAAAACTCCAATAAAGCTTATTGAAAGTGCGGCCCATAAAACCGCTGTTTTTCTTTTAACCTTAAACTCTTCAGCCAGATAAGCTACCACCACTTCAAGTATAGAGATTGATGATGTCAGCGCAGCTATAGAGAGCAACACAAAGAAAAGGATAGCAAAATAGTAACCGCCGGTCATTTGTTCAAAGATGTCGGGCAACACAATAAAAACCAGCCCTGCTCCTGCCTGCGGCGACACGCCAAAAGCAAAAACTGCAGGAAATATAGCCACCCCGGCCAGCACAGCTATCATGACATCGGCCACAGAGACTTGAAAAGCTGTCTTTGTCAGATTGTTGTCTTTTTGTATATAGGAACCATAGGTGATAAGAGCCCCCATACCAATGCTTAATGAAAAGGCGGCCTGACCGAGAGCACTCAGTATAACACCAGAGTCAATTTTCGAAAAATCGGGATTGAATAAAAAGCGAAGCCCTTCGCCGGCATTGGGGAGTGTTATGGAGCGTACACAAAGAATTAAAAGGATGAAAAAAAGGACAGGCATCAGAATACGTGTGTACTTTTCAATGCCTTTTTTTACGCCACATAAAATAATGCCAGCCGTGAGCCCCATAAAAATCATTTGCCACATGAGCGGGCGTGCCGTGCCGGTATGAAACTCCTGAAAAATTATTGCAGGCGTGGCACCACTTTCTCCGGAAAAAGCATTGGACAGGGACAGATAAACATATTCGAGAGTCCATCCTGCTATGGTGCTATAAAAGGCCAGGATGACAAAAGCAGCCACTATACCCATGAGCCCTACAATATACCAGGGTTTCCCGGGTGCCAGGGTCTTAAAAGCACCACAAGCGTTACGTTGTGCTTTACGCCCTATCACAAATTCTGACAACATGACAGGAATACCTATAAGAAGTACAAAACCAAAATATATCAGCAAAAAGGCACCACCACCATTTTCACCGGCTACATAGGGAAAACGCCATATATTTCCCAAACCTATAGCCGAACCGGTTGCCGCGGCTATTACTCCGAATTTGCTGGTAAAACCATCGCGAGGCGGTGTTCCATCAGACATATTTCTTTATAGTTTTAAGATTCAAATATCGACAAAGTTAAAAAAAATGAGAATATTCAAAATAAAAAAACTTAGCAGGAAAATTTTAACCCTATCAGCTGTCACAAATCATATAATCGTGTTTTAAACCCTATCTTAGACTATTACAAATCTGTTTATCAGCAACATGACAGGTATAATTTTGACACCGTCAAATACCATCTTAAGCTAAAAAAAACAGGCTGAAACCATTATTTTTCAAACGCCATACTGTCAATTAACTCCTGATTGTATTTATCTTTCACTTGTATGTAGGCTACCTGCTTTAATTGTGCAGCACCAAATTTTCGCTTGGTGCTGTCTGCGGTAATTCCCATAAAAATGTTTTTAGCAGACAAATCAAATGCTCTTTTAAGCACATAATACAACATTTTTTTATAAACACCAGAAGCCTCAAAATGTTTCTCAAACCCATAAATAACATGAGAGTAGTTATTTTGCGATTTAAGACATAATGACATGGCAGCAATTCTATTACTTTTATTATGATGCAATGTTAAAACTTCCCAATTATTACTATTACAGACCAGTTCAAAAAACTTTTTAGGCAACTCAAATGTGTTTAAAGCTAAATTATTTAACTTAACGTTTGTATAAAGCTGATACAGATAATCATAAGAATACGTATCTGAATTATTAACTTTAAATGTGTACTCAGTAATATCTCTTAAAGCTTCATTTTTTATTTGATAACGCTTCTTACTATTCAATCTCTTTAAAAAATAATCATCGAAGGTTGTTTTATGAAGGTTATAAATAACATTATTATCATAATTATCAATTTTCACAAAACCCTGGTCTAAAAAAAAGTCATTCAGTGCTTTATCGTCAAAATCAAAATCTCTCATGTATAAAGAGTTTGCATTTAAATCTTCCTGAATTTTCCATATATTATCTAACATCATTATCAAAGCATCGCGCCAGGATGTATCATTTTTGTCAATATACAAATGGTTCCCATTAGTAATTAATGTTCCCATCATAAGCGATTTTGACGTTAAATAATAAGGATTCCTTTCGCGCTCCTTTTCAATTTTCAGAGATATTTTTTCAGTGGCCAACATATCATCTTTCACTAAAGTTTCAGTAAAAAAGGTGGCTAAGATTACTTTTTGACCTTGATATACCAGGTAGTAAAAAAACTTCCAGTTATTCTCCGGTTCCGTGTTGCCTGTAAAAGCATTTTCTAGCAAAAGAAGGTTGTCATAATCAAAAGCACCTCTGTCGCCAAGTAAAGTATTCCAGGTTTTTTTATCAATATTTTTAATGGTGTCGTATTGCATCAGCTTAAGTGATGCGTCCGTCTTTTTATCGGACACATCCTGGATTAAATGTTCCGGCGGGCCAAAGCGACTTTGAAAATCGGTAAATTTTCTAAAGGCTTTATAAATATCCTTCATGCTTCTGTCGTGCGATTTTAATGCACGGGGATGATGGTAAGAAAAAGCCTTGGCCAATCTTTCGATATCCTCAAAAGTGATATGATTTGTTAAGGTAAACCGAACACCAGTACAGGTTTCAGGAACGGCAGGAAAGATGCCTATATTGGTGTAAAAACCTTCTGCCATCATACGTTCAACCAACTCAAAACCAACACGAGGCAAACCACATGCAACAAAGAAAATAGCCGACTTTGATTCTGACACCAATGGAATCTTATACTTGTCAAATATCTCATTACAGTAGCTGATTTTTTGTTGCAATTGATTTTGTAAATCATATATTTCATTGCTTAAGTGAATTTTTGCTGAAGCAATAGCCGCAGCAACCGTAGCAGGCTCCTGCGGTCCCGAATAAGCCAAGGGGCCACCCCAGGCCCTTACCTTATCGCGCCATTCTTTATTTTTAAAAGCAAATATTCCTCCACAAGAACCAAAACCTTTTGCCATAGAAGTGCCTAAAATCATTTTAGGATGTTGAATCGTCTGGCTAAGTGTGTAGCCACTACCATTTGGCCCTGCCCAACTCATACCATGAGCATCATCAACGTATAGATACAGCTTCTTGTGTTTATCAAGCAAGGCTACAATATCTTTGATTGGCGCCAAATCGCCAAACATTGAATAAACCCCGTCAATAACATACCAGATTTTTTCATATTTCGATTTGTACATCTCTATTTTTTGCTCCAACTCATCAAGACGGTTATGCCTGAGAATTGTTACGCCTGTACCATAATGACTGAGCTTGTAGGACAGTTCGTGCATACTTATATGCGCTTGCTGATCATAAATGACCATATCGCTACTGCTGATAATTATCGGCATAATACAATGATGACCTAATGTGCTGTTCGTCGTTAGTAATATGTGAGCATCAAAAATTTTTGCCAATAACTCTTCCAGCTCTAAATAATTGCCACATGACACATAAATTCGCGAACAAGAAAAATAAGTCCCATATTTTTTAACAGCTTCTATTGCGGCCTCCCTTAGGCGTGGGTCAAGTTCCAAGCCCAAGTAACTGCAAGACCCCATATTAAGCATTTCCTTGCCTTTTAATACGAATGTGCGCCCATTTAAAAAATGATCCTCTGTGTATAACTTCCCCAAACCTTTGCTCTCGCCTAAACATGAAAACTCATTAACAATTTTTACTATTTGCTCAAATTTTACATTTTGTGCCATATCA